>JBCNPG010000345.1:0-4223 GCA_039593445.1 Pedobacter sp. | reverse complement strand
GTTAACCCAACTTCTATTATCGGCAAACAAACTTCGGTTGACAGCTTGCTGAAACGTGGCATCAACATCGTAAAGATCTTCGGTCCGGAACATGGTTTTAGGGGCGATGCCAGTGCAGGCGTACACGTAGACGATGGCGTTGATACCAAAACAGGCATTAAGGTAGTTTCGCTGTATGGTAAGCACAGTACGCCCACCAAAGAAGAATTGGCCGATATCGACATCATGATTTTTGATATTCAGGATGTTGGCGTACGCTTTTATACCTACATCAACACCCTGCAGCATGTGATGGAGGCCTGTGCGCAAAACAACAAGGAACTCATGATCTTGGACCGTCCCAACCCCAACGGCTTTTATGTGGATGGCCCGATCTTAGATCCGCGTTTCAAATCTGGCATCGGTGTGCAGCCCATTCCTATCGTACACGGCCTAACCGTTGCCGAATATGCGCAGCTGTTAAATGGCGAAGGCTGGCTCAAAGACAAGCTCAAATGCAAGCTTATCATTATCAAAAATGCCAACTACAACCACGATATGCCTTATGAACTACCGGTTAAACCATCGCCAAACCTCAATACCCAACAAGCCATTTTGTTGTACCCAAGCACTTGTTTGTTTGAGGGCACCTACCTTAACCATGGCCGTGGCACACAATATCCTTTCACCATAGTTGGCGCACCTTATTACAAGGGCATCTATTCGTTCTCTTATACCCCGATCAGCATCAAAGGCATGGCCGAAACACCTTTGTTTCAAGACCAGGTTTGCTATGGGCTTGACCTGAGAAATTACGATACTTCAAACTTTAGGAAGACAAAAATGTTAAACCTAAGCTGGATTATCGAGCTGTACAAGGCCTCGCCCAAAAAAGAAGACTTCTTTAACAGCAAGCTGAGCAAAGAAATGGGCACGATTGAGCGCTTGGTTGGCGTAGATACCTTCAGGCAGCAGATCATTGCCGGAAAATCTGAAAAGGAAATCCGCGCAAGCTGGGAACCCGGATTGAGCAAGTACAAACAAATCCGTAAAAAATACTTGCTCTATCCTTAAAATAGACAAGTTATGAGCAAGGAAAGCGTTAAAAAGAGCAATAAACCCGTAAGCAATTTTCAGGAACCGCAGCCCAAAGGCAAAGTGCCCAACGGCGAACAGGCGGTAAAAAAACCTGCAGACCAAGTTTACCAAGAAAAACCTGCGCTGAGCAAGGCCAAAAATCCGGCCAAGCAGCGCGAAGAAAGCGAGCAACCTGTTCATCCCATCAAAAGGGCGCCAAAGGATTAAGTAACCAATCGGATAAAACCTTCATAAAATGACCAATCAAATCAAAATAGTTATTGCAGGCATTGGTGGAGTTGGGGGTTATTTTGGTGGCTTACTGGCCAAAAAATATGCCAACAGCACTATTCAAGTAGCTTTCGTTGCCCGCGGAAAACACCTTGAACAAATTAGGCAAAAAGGCTTAACGGTTATCAAGGGGAAAGAAACATTCCGCGCACAACCTTACCTGGCTACCGACAAGCCCAGTGAAATCGGCTTGGCCGACTATGTGCTCATTTGCACAAAAAACTATGACTTGGACACCGTCATTGCGCAACTGCAGCCCTGCATAGGCCAACAAACAGTGGTACTACCCTTGCTCAATGGCATTGAAGGTGCAGAAAGAATTAGAACTTTGTTGCCACAAACTACGGTAGCTTCAGGTTGCGTGTATATTGTTTCGGCCATCAAGGAACCCGGGGTAATAGAAAATATCGGCCATCAGCAAAAACTCTTTTTCGGGATCGAACAAGTGACCGACGAACGCTTCGACAACCTTGTAGATTTGTTGCGAGATGCTGGCATTGAGGCTACGTTAACTTCGTCCATTTCGAAAATCATCTGGCAGAAATTCATCTTTCTATCCTCGCTGGCTACAGCTACTTCCTATTTTGACCAGCCCGTTGGGCAGTTGCTCCGAACAAATCGCGAAACCCTGATCAAACTCATTGCCGAAGTGACCTCTTTAGCCAAAGCCAAGGGCATAAGCGTAGATTCGGATATTATGGATAAATCGATGGCACATTATGAGGCCTTACCCGATACGGCTACTTCGTCTATGCACCGCGATTTTATGGCCAATAAGCAAACCGAACTCGAATCGCTAACGGGCTATGTAGTTAGGCAGGGAAGATTGCTGGGACTTGATTTGCCTACTTTCGAAAAAGCCTACGCCTTTTTAAGTTGCAAATAATAGTTAATATTTTAATCTACTGTTTGACTTTTTTCAAAAAGCGCAGGAGTATTTTTTCGTCGTTTTGAATGGCTTGGTCGTCTTTGGCACCCGGCTCACTGATCTGTTTCAGGTAGGGCTGCAGGCGGTCTTCTTCGAAAGCCACCAATAACTGCGGATAAACATAGGCACTTTTGCACACCGCACGGGTATTGCCCAGCTTGCCGGCCACACAATCTAGCATTTCTACGATAATCTTTTGCTTCGACATTTCTGGGTAGCGCCTGGTTAAATGGGCCAGCTGCCTCAAAGCCTCCAAGGTACCGCCCCAAGTCCTGAAATCCTTCGCCGTAAAATCGCCACCTGTAATTTCGCGGATGTAATTGTTGATCATCCCCGAATCAACTGCCTGATGTGCTTTTCCTTGGGTATAGAACTGAAATAGCTCCTGACCTGGAATATCCTTGCATTTTTTGATGAGCTTGGCCAAATTCCTGTCGTTCAGCTCCACTTCCTGATTTACGCCCTTCTTGCCTACAAAAGTTAAAAACGACTGGTTGCCTTGTTGCTTAAAGTGCTTGTCGCGCAAGGTGCTCAACCCATAGCTGCCGTAGTTCTTTTGATAGCTTTCGTTCCCAATCCTGATCAGCGTTTTTTCGATTACGCGCAAACAGATGGCCAATACTTTTCTTTCGTCTAGGTTTTTGCGCCTCAGGTCTTTGGCTACCTGCTTGCGCGCCTTGGCCAAGGCTTTGCCAAACTCCAACAACCTGAAATACTTATGGTCTGACCTTCTGCTGGTCCAATCTGGATGATAGCGATATTGCTTGCGGCCGGCCACATCCAAGCCTACAGCCTGCAGATAACCGTTCTTTTTAGGCGATATCCAAACGTTGGTCCATGCCGGTGGCAATACCAGTTGCTTGATCCTTGTTAAATCGGCTTCGTTTTGCAGCCGTTTGCCTTTGGCATCTTCGTAATAAAAGCGGCCAGGTTTTCCCTTTCTGTAAAAGCCGGGCATAGCCGGATTAACATAAACCAAATGGCTTGAATTGAGTACTTCTTCGGTTGAAACCATGGAGACAAGAGAGATTTGAACGAATTTTAATTATTTTTGTATTGAACGGCACCGGTTTTCGGTTGCTGAGAATAAACAATATTCTGATGAAAATAGTTTTTATGGGTACGCCCGATTTTGCCGTTGCTTCTTTGGATGCCCTGTTACAGGCCGGGCTTGACGTTGTTGCTGTAGTAACCGCCGCCGACAAGCCTGCAGGACGCGGGCAAAAACTTAGCGAAAGCGCCGTTAAAAAATATGCGGTGGCCAAAGGGATTCCGGTATTGCAGCCCCTGAAACTGAAAGATCCAGAGTTTATTGAAGAATTGAAAGCATTCAAGGCTGACCTGCAAGTAGTTGTGGCATTTAGAATGCTGCCCGAAGTGGTTTGGAACATGCCACCCAAAGGCACCATCAACCTGCATGCCTCTTTGTTGCCCCAATATCGCGGCGCAGCCCCCATCAACCATGTCATTATTAATGGCGAAAAGGAAAGCGGCGTAACTACGTTTTTCCTTAAACAGGAAATTGATACAGGCGATGTAATTTTTTCGGAGAGCACCCCAATTACCGAAGATGATACCGCAGGCACATTGCACGATAAACTGATGAATATTGGAGCCAAACTGATCGTGAAAACGGTTAAAGCCATCGAAAATGGCGATTATAAGGAAGTACCGCAGCCCATGAGTGCAGATTTGAAAATGGCACCAAAAATTTTCAAGGATTTTTGTGAGGTCAATTGGCACCAGGATAACCAAACGGTATTTAACCACATCAGGGGTTTAAGTCCATACCCTACCGCGTTCACCTTTTTAAATGATAAAACTTTGAAGATTTTCAAGGTGGAAAAAGAAAATGTTTCTCCCAAGGTAAATCCAGGGGCCTTTGAAACAGATGGAAAAACTTTCCTGAAATTTGCCAGTAACAATGGCTATATCAAATTGTTGGAAC
>JBCNPG010000344.1:0-4253 GCA_039593445.1 Pedobacter sp. | reverse complement strand
GTCATCACTTGATCGGGATTGGCGACAAAACGCTCTCGCCATTCTTTCTTGGTCATATACCAAAAAAAGGTATTAATTTTTAAACGCTGATTACTGGTGATGAGAGCAAACACATAAGTGCCTGGAATATTTTCGATACGGTGCGATTCGATCAGCAACTGCTCGTTTTTCACCACATCTGGAATGGGTGTACCGATTACTTCATTAAGCCATTCCGATTTGCGGTCTATTGCTTCGATAATGTCTTCGGCAATGGTCATGGCCGTACCGCTTGGCGAGTCGAGCTTTTGGGTGTGGTGTATCTCTTCTACCTGCACATCGTAGGCCGGATAGTTGTTCATGAGCTTGGCCAATACTTTATTGAGGTGGAAGAAAATATTAACGCCAATGCTAAAGTTGGAGCCATACAGTAAGGTATGGTCGCCGGCCGCGCAATCGTTTTTAATCTGCTGCAGGTTGCCGTACCAGCCGGTAGTACCTACTACAACAGGCACTCGGGCCTCAAAACACTTGTAAATATTATCTACCGCAGCACTTGGCGCACTAAAATCAATAGCCACATCGGCTTTGGCCAAGTTGTCTTTGTTCAGGTCTTCTAAATTATCGATGCTTATTTTGAGCACAACTTCGTGTCCTCTTTCTATGGCAAAGCGCTCTATGATCTGGCCCATTTTGCCATAACCCAATAATGCAATTTTCATCTATACTAAATTTATTTTATCGATCGGCTTGTTGTATGCCCAATGGGCTAAAGGTAGCGAAACTGTTTTGCACTTTAAAGCATCGGTACACAGCTCTTTGTTTTTCATAGCTTGATGACCAGCTTTAATGCCGGGGCGGGCGAACTGAACCCATACATGGTATTGGGACTGATAAACGAAGGTGCTACTTTAAACGACAGGGTTTCGTCTACATTGAAGTATTTGAGACGCGCGGTTACATAGGCATCGACGGCGCTTAGTCCGTAAAGGCCCACCAAAGAAATGAGGACGATTTCGCGATTGCGCTTGTAAATGTTCTTGGCTATGGTTAATGCGTCTGTGTTAGGATATTGGCTCAAGCCGCCCTCCGGATCGGGCTTGTTGTTGTGCAGCTGCCTGTATTGGAGTTCGGTTAAAAACTTGCGGTACATCTTATTATTGTCCATATAAGAAATAACCAGCATTGTACCACCGCCATAAATGGCTCCCAATTTGGCCAGGATATAGGTTTTTTGCCAAAATTTGCTGCCTTCTACCCTACCGCTCTTGACATCGTCGACCACTTGGCCATAATTATACAGCTGGCCCAAGCCCGGAAAAATGAGCGAACGATGAAAAGCCTTTTTCCCGGCAATTTTACCCTGGTTAACATAGGCAGTTTCGTTGTCTAAAGTATCAGTCCTGCTTTTGAGTGTATCTTTTGGTTTTTTGGTTATAGGCTCTTGTGCCTTTGCGACGGCAAAAGCAAAAAACAAAACCATTAAAAGCAAAAAGCTCCGCATTACCAATCTAAAAGTTCCAAAATACGGTTCAGGTCATCGTTGGACACGAAAGGGATTTCGATGGCGCCTTTGCCATTTTCGTTCACTTTAAGCTTTACCTTGGTGGCAAATTTGGAGGCCAGGTCGTTCTGCAGCTTTTGGTATTCGAAAGAAACCCCGGCTGGCTTGGCCTTGTTAGGCTTTACCTGCACATGGTTGATGCTGCGCACCAGCTCTTCTACCTTACGTACCGAAAGGCCTTTGTCTAAGATCTCCTGATGGATAAACAATTGTTTTTCGGCCTCCTCTACGTTGATGAGCGCACGGGCATGCCCCATGGAGATTTTGCCATCGCGGATTGAGGCCTGGATTACCGGTGGCAGCTTAAGCAAACGCAGGTAATTGCTTACCGTAGTACGGTTTTTGCCCACACGGTCGCCTAGTTGCTCAGGCTTGAGGCTGCACTCGTCGATCATCATCTGGAAGCTTAGCGCTACCTCGATGGCGTTCAGGTTTTCGCGTTGGATATTTTCGATGAGAGCCATTTCCAGCATCTGCTGGTTATCGGCATCGCGGATGTAGGCAGGAATTTTCTCCAGTCCGGCCAATTTCGAAGCCCTTAGCCTGCGTTCTCCAGAAATGAGCTGGTATTTATCGCCATGCTTTCTTACGGTGATGGGCTGGATCAGCCCTTGTACCTTGATCGATTCCGAAAGTTCGTTCAGGGCCACCTGATCAAACTCGGTACGCGGCTGATAAGGGTTGGTTTCTATGTCGTTGATATTAACTTCGCTAATGTTGCCGGCCAATAGGGTTGGCGCCGGCGCTTCGGCCACTGCTTTAGGCTGATTTACCGAATCATTATCATCTAAGAGCGCACTTAATCCTTTTCCTAAACCTGTTTTTCGCTGAAAAGATGTCATCTATATAATTTATATGGTTGCCGTATCTACATTTTGTTCTTCGTCGGTCAACAGACCGTTTTTGCGAACAATTTCTCTGGCCAAATTCAAATAGTTAATTGCCCCCTTGCAGTTGGCATCGTGCATAATTACCGACACGCCATAGCTTGGCGCCTCGCTTAAACGTGTATTGCGCTGGATGATGGTGTCAAAAACCAGGTCTTGGAAGTGGGTCTTCACTTCTTCTACCACCTGGTTAGACAAGCGCAAACGCACATCGTACATGGTTAAGAGGATACCTTCGATTTCCAATGCAGGATTTAAACGGTTTTGAACGATTTTAATTGTGTTCAGCAATTTGCCTAATCCTTCCAAGGCAAAATATTCGCACTGTACCGGAACGATTACCGAATCGGCGGCGGTTAAGGAGTTGATGGTGATCAAGCCCAAAGACGGCGAACAGTCGATGATGATAAAATCGTACTGGCCTTTCACCTTGTCGAGCACGGCCTTCATCTTGTATTCGCGGCTGCTCAGGTTGATCATTTCGATTTCGGCACCTACCAAATCAATGTGTGCTGGCAACAGGTCGAGATTGGGCGTATCTGTTTTAAGGATGGCGTCTTGCGGCTCTACATCGTTGATGATGCATTCATAGATGCTGTTTTTGATGTTTCGAGGATCAAAACCTATACCCGATGTAGAGTTGGCCTGAGGATCGGCATCAACCAATAGCGTTTTGAACTCCAAAACCGCTAAGCTGGCAGCTAAATTAATAGACGAGGTAGTTTTACCTACGCCTCCTTTTTGGTTTGCTAAAGCAATTATTTTACTCATCTATCTTCCTAAAAATCGCCAAAATTGGACATGGCTTTATTTCACAATTAAAAATCTTTAAAAAATGCTATTTTTGTAGTGATTTAGGCACTTTTTAACAATTAGCTAAGATACAAACTAAATCAGAATAATAGTAGCATAGCCATAAGTGTTTTGAACATCTTATCCACAATTTCAGCATGATTACCATCGTATCCGGCACCAACAGGCCCTCAAGCAACACCCTAAAAGTAGCACAGTACTACCAGAAAGAGCTGGCTAAAAAGGGATTGCAAACCGAGTTGCTCAACCTGCAGCACCTGCCTGCCGACCTGATCAGCTCAGACCTCTATGGCAAAAGAAGTGCAGCTTTTGAAGAAATACAGCAACTGGTTACGGCCACGTCAAAGTTCCTGTTCGTCATCCCCGAATATAATGGCAGCTTCCCCGGCGTACTCAAAACCTTTATTGATGCCTGTACCTTTCCCGAAAGCTTCTATGACAAGAAAGCCTGTTTGGTGGGTGTTTCATCGGGCAAATATGGCAACATCAGGGGTATAGAGCATTTCAATGGGGTTTGCGCCTACCTGCACCTGAACGTTATGCCTCTGCGCCTGCACATTTCGAACATCAAAAACGAACTGGACGAAGCCGGAAACCTTTACCAGGCCGATACGCTCAAGTTTACCAACGAGCAAATGGATAAGTTTATTAAATTCTAGGTTTATTTTATTGGGCTGTTAGGGCCGAGAATGTGGGCGACGAGGCGCGCTTCATGCACCAGGGCATGACCAGCTCGGACGTGCTCGACACCTGCCTCGCGGTCCAGCTCGCCCGCGCCGCGGCCCTGCTTCTCGCCGATATCGACGCGTTGCTCGCGGTGCTCAAGCGCCGCGCCTATGAGCATAAGCTGACCCCGACGATCGGGCGCAGCCACGGCATCCACGCCGAGCCGGTGACCTTCGGGCTCAAGCTCGCCGAGGCCTATGCCGAGTTCAAGCGCAACCGCACGCGGCTCGCGCATGCCCGCGCCGATATCGCGACCTGCGCGATCTCGGGCGCAGTCGGCACCT
>JBCNPG010000343.1:0-4256 GCA_039593445.1 Pedobacter sp. | reverse complement strand
CACATAGCCAATGGCCTGAGTAATGCCAAAACCAGAGGCAATTTGGTTATAGGTGTTCGAAACGTTTTGCCAAACGATCTTTAAAAAATAATCTACTGTTTCCTGTTGCTTCATTAATTACTATGCTTGCATAACAAATTTAAACTATTAAAATTTAGGATGCAAGTAGAATATCAAAATATTTTTTGGAAATGACTTTGGCCTGAAACTCGGTTCGGGCGATGGTTTTTAGGCTATAACCGACCGAAAGAAGCCTGCAAACAAAAAAGCCCCCGATAAAATCGGAGGCTTTTTCTATTTCAAAGCATTGCTTGCTTAGTACAAGGTAAATTCTACCCTTCTGTTTTGCTGACGGCCAGCTGCAGTTTTATTGGTTGCAATTGGTTGGTCAGGACCGTAGCCAGTAGCTTCAATTCTGCTGGCATTGGCACCTTGCGATACCAAGTAGGCTTTCACAGATTCGGCTCTATCTTTTGATAAACGCATGTTCAATTCTCTTGAACCTGTAATATCGGTATGGCCGGCTAATTTCAAGCTAAAGTTTTTCTCTACCAATAGGGCCGCAACTCTATTTAAAGTAGCATAAGATTTAGAACGGATCGTAGCTTTGCCCAAATCAAACTCCAGGTTTTTAATCGCTTCAGCTACCACTTTACGGTCAGCTTCAGTAACGATTACTTTCTCGGTTACCTGAGGCGCAGGGATTTTGATCGGACAACCCGAACCATCAACTACTGTACCTGCTGGCGTACCTGGACATTTATCCAATTTATCGGCTACACCATCACCATCGCTGTCTTTCAACAAATCATTCATTTCTGAACGCAATTTGGCATTTTCAGCTTTTTGCGCATCCAAATCTGCTTTCAAGGCATTGGCGGTATTCTTTGCAGCCACAGCTTGGTCGTAAGTAGCCGCTACCGGATTGTGGAAAGCCAATTGTTTTCCTTTACCCAAGGCAAACTCTAAACCAGCATAACCATAATTGTATTTATCGTTTCCGTTTCTGTAGTAACCGTCAAGGTTATCGCCGTCAACAAAGTTAATTGTCCAGCCCAAATCGAAGTTAACCGCATCAGAAAGCCTAAACTTAGCACCTAGACCTACAGGGATGATCAATTCATTGATGGTTTTGCCACCTGCATAAGCCGAAGTACCTGTTGCAGTGGTAATGGTTGGTTTATAACCAGCCAAGCCCGCACCTGCAGAAGCATAAAGCTGCAAGGTATTTTCTTTTTTGAACATATCGATATTGAACATATTCACTACAGCATTTAAGCTACCTGAATATTCCAATTGTGTTTCGAATGCTTTTACTGGGCTGTTGTTGGTTACGCCACTGTCATAAGCTTCCGAGTTATCGCCTTTCAGCTTACCCCTTACGCCGTCTAAACGCAACGAGAAATAAGGTGTAAATTGTTTTTTGATGTACAAGCCATAACCGAAGCTTGATTTATTGTTGCTGAAATCGTTTTTGCCACCAAGCGGAGACAATGGAGTAAGCACACCGGCATTTACACCAATAGACCAGCTCCTCAACGGGGTGCTGGCAGGCTCTTGGGCCTGTGCTGCAGTTCCAATAAACAAACCAGCCAATGCAACTGGTAGAGATTTTAAAAATTTCGAATTCATAGTTGTGATTTTAATAAGCGTTCTTTTGTTTCCAGCTCTTATTCAATAGCTGTACCAAAGATCGAAAACCATCAACAAAACAAATTAAAATCCTTTTAAACAGACAGTTAACAATTATTTTTCCTGTTTTGAATATGTTAAATAATGTTAAATTAACTGTGCACTTTGCTATACAAAAACTAGACTTTAGCGGAATTTGTGCCCCAAATTTTATCAATTTGGCACAATCATCATTTGATGTCGCCCGCAAATTTCCACTGGGTACTGAAATTTTCCGGCAGTTGTTGATTGGTTAACAAGGCTCTCACCATTTCAACCGGCATGTTGTTTTCGTGCAGAATACGTTCGTGGAATTGGATATTGGTCATTTTTCCACTGGCTACCAATTCTTTGTGCAATGCCCTAAACTGCAAACCACCCAGCATATAGCCAATCTGGTACAAGGGGCCGTAGCCTCCGGTAAACGAACGTCGCACTTCGGCTTCCGCATTGGCGCGTTCAAAGCCCACGCGATCTACCAAAAAGTCGATGCACTGCTTTGGTGTCCATTTGCCCAAGTGATAATTCATAGAGAAAATGATGCGGGCGCAACGGTGCATGCGCCAAAAGAGCATCCCGATTTTATCTTCCGGCGATTTGGGAAAATTCTGATCCCAAAGCAGCATTTCCCAATACAACGACCATCCTTCGGTCCAGAATGGCGTACTGAAAACCCTTCGGTAAGGCTTGTAGCGACTCTGCATGTAGTATTGCAGGTTATGGCCAGGGATGAGCTCATGAAATACAACCGCCCTAGAAAAATGTCGGTTATTGCCACGCAGGGTCATCATTTTGGCATCGTCGCTCATGTCTTCCGTAGGATAGGCAATCAACACCGACTCGCCTCCCAAGAAAAAGGGTGCGAATAGTTGTTCCTGCGGACTCAGCATGCGCATACGCCAGCCTTCTTTGGCCATGGCCGGAATAGCAATCAGTTTATTCTTCTCTACAAAATCAATGGCTTCGTTAGCCAATTCGTAAACCAGTTCGGGTTGCTTACCTAGCTCTGGGTAATCGGTTTTTACCTTTTCCAATGCTTTTTTCCAATCGTTGCCAAAGCCCATTTGTTGCGAAGCCTTTAGCATTTCGGCATCACACCAGGCAAATTCCCGCATGGCAATGGCTTCGATTTGCTCAGGCGTATAGGCAATCATTTCGTCCTTCAAATTGCTGATCAGGGCCGCACGGCCAATTGGATTGCCGATAATGCCGCTGCCATCGTCTTTTACAGCTGAAGGCTTGGCTATTTTGCCCAGTACATTGGCGTAGGCCTTTAAGGCATCCGTTACTTCAGGATAAACTGCTTTGGTAGCCTTGGTAAACTGAGGATCATAGCCATCGTAAAATTTATAGGCCTCCGTAAATACTGTCAAATACTGTTCAACGGTTTGCTTGGCCCAAGCTGCCTGCACCGGCGTAACAGCCAGTTCTTTGTTATCTACTGCCTTTGCGGTTTGCTGGATGGCTTCTTTGAGCTGAACAAACTGTTGCTGCACGCTTTTGCCGTCCTGTTGTTGTCCGATGCGGCGTTTGGCTTCAAAATCAATAAGGGTTTGGGCGAAGGGCAAAGTAAAGATGGTGCTGTTAAATTCGGCCAAATTCTGTTGCAAACTAGCCGAATCAGCCCTGATATCGCGTTTAAGCAGGATGTAATCCACACGTTCGTTTACGGCAAGCTTATTAAAGGGCAAAGCTCTCAGTTTCTGCTGCCAAGTGGCATAAAAGCGTTCCATCCGCTTGAAGTATTCTACCGATCGCTTAAGGGTATATTTGCGATTGAGCATGGTTTCGTCGGCCTGGTATTGGTTAATCAGTGGACTGATCAGGCTGGCTTCGTTGCTTTGCGCATGGGCCAATGGCAAGGCCAGCACCAAAAACAGCAATAGAGAAGTTAGTTTTCGCATGAGGTAAGGTTGTTTGATCTGGCTGCAATATAATAAATGCAACAAGATTAGTTACCATGCGCCAAGGCTTTGGTTTGTAACTTCTTTAAGGAACAATTGTTATGGCCCAAAACCTACCAGCCGATGGCCTTGTCGTCGCCACGAGGATCGGCACCGCCTTGGTAAAATCCCCATTTGGTTCTGAGAATGGCATCTACCCGCCCTATTTGTCCGCGATATACAATCTTATAACCTTTAGCCTTCAGCTTAACCATTGTCAGGCTATCCAAGGCATTTTCTTCTACCGAAATATCGTCTGGCAACCATTGGTGATGGAACTTTTTGGCGCTTACCGCAGCCTGCATCGATTTGTTAAAGTCGACTACGTTCAAAATGTTTTGGTAAACCGAGGTAATGATGGTTGAGCCACCTGGCGTACCTACCACCATGAACAATTGACCATCTTTTGAAAGAATGGCGGGTGTCATCGAGCTGAGCATCCGTTTATTAGGCGCAATGGCATTGGCTTCACCGCCAACCAGCCCGTACCTATTTGGGGCACCTGGCTTGGCCGAGAAATCATCCATTTCGTTGTTCAGCAAAAAACCAGCGCCTTTTACCACGACCGCCGCCCCATAAGAACCATTTAGCGTGGTCGTAATAGCCACCGCATTGCCCTCTTTGTCTACGATTGAAAAATGA
>JBCNPG010000342.1:0-4274 GCA_039593445.1 Pedobacter sp. | reverse complement strand
ACTTCATAGGTCTGAGAAAAATCATTGCTGATGTCTATTCTCATATCGCCTTTTACTAGGTCACGGATATGGCCGTAACTAGATTTCACTAAAAAATCTTTTCCTAAATACCCTTCTATGGTTTTAGCTTTTGCAGGTGACTCGACGATCAGTAAATTTTTTGCCATTCAGAACGCTTTTGCTGCAAATAAAACTATAAATTAGGCTAAATTCAAAATCGGCCTTGCAAAAAAATAAAATTCATCAGCCTGTCCAATTGTCTAATCGTCTCTTTTTGATGGGGTATAGCCCTTTTTAGGCAAGATATTTCGGTGCCGAAAAATAATTTTATTTACTTCCTTATGGCGTAGGCGTTTGAAGTAATATAGCTTATTACCATTAAGAGTTTAGGGTATGAAGCACCTGTCGTTGCCATAAAGGTTATAGGCCCTTAGCCTGAGTTTGAGCAATAGGCAGTTTTCTTGACTTTTTGATTATTCAAGCCAACCAATTTGTTGCTATCTTCGTATATACTCAAAAATTAAAACCATGATCAATACCTTATTACTTATCATCAGTTTGTGGGTTGCTCCAAAGCCACCCCAAAACATCTACGATTTTTCTTTCAAAACACTAGATGGCAAAACCGTTAAACTTTCGCAGTTTAAAGGCAAGAAGATTTTAATTGTCAACACGGCTTCTAAATGTGGTTATACCCCGCAATATGAAGACCTTGAAAAACTACACAAGACCTATGGCAAGGATGTGGTGCTGATTGGTTTTCCGGCAGGCAATTTTGGCGGACAAGAACTGGACAACAACGCCGCCATTAAAGAATTCTGTACAGGAACTTATAAAACTACTTTCCTGTTGGCCGAAAAGAGCAGCGTAAAGGGCGATGACATTACGCCTTTGTTCAAGTACCTGACTACCCAAGAAAACCCGGATTTTACTGGAGATATCAAATGGAACTTTGAAAAATTCCTGATCAACGAAAAAGGCCAGTTGGTACACCGTTATCGTTCGGCGGTAAAACCGTTGGACCCAGCGATTACCAAAAACCTGTAGGCGGTTAAAATAGGAATGGAAAATGTAGGATGGATTCAATCCAATCTACATTTTCCATTTTTTATGGTTTAATTTTTCTCAAGTATAAATCTCCAAAAGGCGGCGCTTAACACGGCACCTAAAATTGGAGCAGCAATAAATAGCCATAATTGGCCAATGGCTTGTCCGCTAACCAAAACGGCAGGGCCGATGCTACGGGCCGGGTTTACTGATACGCCTGTAACCGGAATGCCCACGATATGGATGAGTACCAAGCTTAATCCGATAGCCAAACCCGCAAATCCTCCGTTGATGTTTTTGGTAGAAGTGGCGCCGAATATCACCAAAAGAAAGATAAATGTAAAAACGGTTTCGGCAATAAAGCCAGATGCCATGCTGTAATGTTGAGGAGAGAGTTCGGCATACCCGTTTTGGCCAAGTCCGGCTGTAAGCGAATATTCAGCTTTGCCCGAGGCGATAAAAAATAGGATACTTGCACCGGCAATAGCGCCAAGTACTTGGGCAATGATGTAATAGATGGCTTCAGATGCTTTCATCCGGCCCGCTACTACCATGCCGATTGAAATAGCCGGGTTGATGTGGCAGCCAGAAATGTGCCCGATGGCATAGGCCATAGCGACCACCGAAAGGCCAAAGGCAAAGGAAATGCCCAACAGGCCTACGCCAGTTGTTCCATTAGCCCCCGCAATAACCGCGCTTCCGCAACCCATTAATACTAAAACCAGGGTGCCGACAAATTCGGCGCCGAATTTTGAGAATTTACTTGTTTCCATATAATTGTAGTTTAATTTAAACGCGAAAAAATTATATAGGGACGACTAATATCAGCTTAAATATATATAAATAATTTGCACTTGCATCCAAAAGAAATCTAATTTAAATGCCTTAGTTTTGGGCATGAACTTATATCCTGTATTCTTTATCGTGCTGGTGCTGTTATTGGCCCTTTATTTTATTTTCCGTCGAAAGAAGATAGCACCAGTGTCCTTGTCTGCTTCAGAGCTACAATTGTTGGCTACACATGTTGCCTTTTATCAGCACCTTGACCAGGAAAGGAAAAAACTGTTTGTTCAAAAAGTAGCCGATTTCTTGGCTTCGGTAAAAATAGAAGGTGTTGGGGTAGAAGTTGAACCTTTAGATCGCCTTTTGGTGGCCAGTAGTGCGGTAATCCCGATTTTTGGCTTTCGAGAGTGGACTTACAGCAATTTGGGGAGCGTAGTGCTTTACCCAGACACCTTTAATGAAGACTTTGCTTTTGAAGGCGGTAAGCGCAATATCTTGGGCATGGTGGGCACGGGCTACATGAACGGGCAGATGATCTTGTCAAAAAGTGCCTTGCGTCACGGTTTTTCGGCCAGTGCAGGCAAATCAAATACCGGTATCCATGAATTTGTGCACCTGCTGGATAAGTCTGACGGCGCCACCGACGGCATTCCGCAAAACCTGATGGCGCACGAATACACCATTCCTTGGCTTAAGATGATGCACGAAGAAATTAATCGCATCCATAAAGACCAATCCGATATCGATCCCTATGCCATAACCAACGAGGCCGAGTTTTTTGCCGTAGCTGCCGAGTATTTTTTTGAGCAGCCCGAAATATTTAAAGACAAGCATCCCGGCCTGTATGAACAATTAAGCCGGATATTTGCACAACATCCGGCTGGTTAAGGTTTAGAGGTCTGCCAAATAGATTGGTCCAAAGATGGCCTGCTGGTTGCCTGAACTATCTGAATACCTGATTTTTAATCCGGTTACTTTATATGTTCCTGTAGTTGGCGTATTAGGGGTTAAGCTGCTGTATAAGAAGGCAGTTACCGTAACGCTCGGGTCGCTGGAAGTAATGTCGACGATTTCGTTGGTGGCATTGTCAATGTGAAAAACAAAATCGCCATAATACCTGGTGTCGATCGATTTTTGTTGGATAGGGGCCGAAACAGATGCCAAGCTACTGGTGCCCGCAAAGGTTGCCGTACATAACAGCAAGAATAACATTAAATTTTTCATGTTTTTTAGATTTAGGTTAACCGATAAAGTATTCAATTAAAATTAACTTAAAAATCAGTTAAACAGGCTGGTGTAAAAAAATAGAGCATCTAGCCGAGCGCAAGAAAGCAAAAGCTTATCCGGGATAGGAAGCGATAAAGTACCAAATCAGCATGATGATAAGGGCTATCAAGATGAACAAGGCCAGTAAGACCGAAATCGCTTTGTTTTGGTCTACGGCGGCCACATAACCTTTGTTCGAAACTACAGGACTGACAGGAGATTGATAGATTTTCAAATAATCATAATAATCGATATGGTTTTCGAGCGGCTGATTAAGGATTTTGCCGAGGAACGTTTTTACATTCGGTTCTAACGGACTGCGCGCCAGTTCGGTCGAAATCCTTTCGAACATAGGCGCCGGCGGCGAACCAGTCCGGCGCAAAGGCATAGTGATATTCGCTGCGCTGGACGATATGGGTCGCGTTCGGGAAACGGCCGATAGCGCCGCTGTGGTCGGAATGCAGATGGGACAGCACGACGAAGCGGATGTCTTCACCGGATATGCCGAGCTTCGCCAGCTGCACAACGCATCCCTGCTCCTCGGTCATGAAGGGTTGGTAGCTGTCGACCGCATCGCCCCAATAGCCACGCGGATCGCCTAAACCCTCGCCCGCCAGCCCTCCATCGATGATGACATTGCCCTTCGGATGCGTCAGCAGAAACCAGGGAACCGGGATTTCGTAATCGGCGCCGCCACCCTGGTTCATCCTGATGTCGTGGGCCTTGCAGCGCTGCGTGCCCGATTGAAACATATAAAGCCTGATGTCGCTCATAAGCCTGACCTGTGGTTTGCGATTGAGTGCGGAAACACGCGTCGTTTTCGGTGATCGAAGGCTCTACCACTAGGCAGCATGATCCACTTACATTTATCGGCTGATCCGATATATTGGCGCACATGGATCTATTGGTGGCGGTGCGCGTCTATGTCAGAGTGGTGGAAAGAGGCAGCATGTCGGCCGCCGCCCGCGATCTCGGCATGGGGCAGCCTGCCGTCAGCGAGCGGATTGATCGGCTGGAGCAATATCTCGGTGCGCGGCTATTGCTCAGAAATACGCGCAAGCTTTCCGTCACCGATGTCGGTGCCACCTTTTATGAGCGCAGCAAGCAGGTGCTCGAAAGTGCCAACGATGCGCTGGCCGTCGTGGATGGCGATCAGTCACTGCGCGGCACGCTCAGGA
>JBCNPG010000341.1:0-4303 GCA_039593445.1 Pedobacter sp. | reverse complement strand
ATCGTGTTTGGCAATGGTATAGAGAACCTCGTCGGTAATGTCTTTAGGGTGCGAAGTAGAAAAGCGAACCCTTAAATCGGGGCTGATGGCAGCCACCATGGCCAGCAGCTGCGCAAAATTAACGGCTTCTACATCGTCGCCGGTAGCCTTGGCCATGGTCGCTGGCAAATCTGTTTTGTTGATCAAAGCCTCTAGCAAGGCATCGCCGGTTAGGGTATTCATTTCGTCGGCCAGATCGGTAGCCGTAGCTTTGGCTGGTTGGGCTTTGCTCCAGCGGTACGAATCGACGTTTTGGCCCAGCAAGGTCACCTCACGGTAGCCTCTGTCAAACAAATCCTGCGCTTCGGCTACGATAGAAAAAGGATCGCGGCTACGTTCGCGGCCACGGGTAAATGGCACCACGCAGAACGAGCACATGTTGTCGCAGCCACGCATGATCGAAATGAAGGCCGTAATACCGTTGCCGGTTAAACGAACCGGGCTGATATCGGCATAGGTTTCTTCACGCGAGAGGATAACGTTTACCGCTTTGCGGCCGTCTTCTACCTGATTGATCAGCTGTGGCAAATCGCGATAGGCATCGGGACCCACCACCACGTCAACCAATTTTTCTTCTTCCAAGAACTTGGCTTTCAAACGTTCGGCCATACAGCCCAACACGCCCACGATCAGCTTGGGATTTCTTCTTTTTTCGACGCCAAACTGCGACAGGCGGTTGCGTACGCGCTGTTCGGCATTTTCGCGGATGGAGCAGGTATTGATAAAAATCACATCCGCCTGATGGTAGTCGCCAGTGGTTTCGAAGCCGGTATCGGCCAAGATCGAAGCCACGATTTCGCTGTCGGCAAAATTCATTTGGCAACCGTAGCTCTCAATGTACAGTTTCCTTCCGTCGCCTTTTTGCTGGTTGTCCAGTAGCAAGGCCTCTCCTTGGCGTTCTTCGTCGTGTTTCTTGTCGCTAAGCTGTAAATCTATCATCAGTAATTATCAAAATTAAGGGCATCAAAAATACAAAATATAATTTGTAAATGACAAATTGTCAGCCTAAAAATCGCCTCTCCTTACAATTGGCAAACAATATGGTGCTATTTATTGTATTAGAAAGTATAAAAACAGATTATGCCAACTAAAAAACGCAACCTGAAAAAGATCGCCTGGTGGATTGGTGGAATATTGCTGGTGCTGGTCGTACTGCTGGGCGGAGCTGCCATCTACCTTGGCCAAAAATGGAAGCCCTTGCTCAGCACCAAGCTCAAAGCAGGCGTGGCCGAAGCCTCCAATCAATTATACCGCATCGATTTTAAGGATGTTCACCTCAACCTGATCAGTGGCAATGCGGTACTGGATAGCATTACGCTCAGCCCCGATACCAATGTGTACAACCAGCTCAAGCTTCAAAAGAAAGCGCCTACGCATATGTTCAGGATCAAGCTGGCTCACCTGAAATTGAGCAGGGTAGGCATTTTGGGTGCCTATTTTAACAAGAAGGTCAAGTTGAATACCATCGTGCTCGATCATCCTTCTATCGACATGATTTACCACAAAGTAGCCAAGCGCGAAGCAAAAAAGGACGATAGAACGCTTTATCAGCAGCTTTCGAAAAGCATCAGGTCTATCAGGGTTGGCGGCATCAGGATTGTTGATGCCGATTTCGATTATTACAATGGCCCCAAAAAGCTCAATTCCATTAAGCACCTGACGGTTAATGTGCGCGATGTGCTCATTGATTCACTGGCCGACCAAGATAGCACCAGGGTTTTTTATGCCAAAGACGTGGGCTTTGCGCTGAATGGCTATCAGTCGGTTACCAAAGACAAAATGTATACGCTCAAAGTCGATACCTTGGAAGGTTCTATCAGCAAAAGAACACTCAAGGTAAGAGGCATGAAGTTAATACCGATGTACCCCGATTTGGCTTTTAGCCGGATGTACAAGGAACAGAAAGACCGCTACGACTTAAATTTTAACGAGATAAACGTAAGCGGTGTCGATTTTGTTGGGCTGAACAACGATGGAGAACTGCACGTGCGCAAACTGGAGCTTGGGCCGGCAAAAGTAGCCGTATTTATGAACCGCGAGCTGCCTCCGCCCAACTTTGATAAGGGCCGCAACTATCCGCATGTGGCCATTAAGCGCCTGCCCATCCAAACCTGGGTCGATACGGTGCAGGTAAATCGGGTGGATGTGGCTTATACCGAATATAATCCGCAGGCACAGGAACGGGGTACGGTAAGGCTCGAAAACCTGACGGGTAATATCCTGAATGTCACCAACGATTCGACGAGGCTGCTTAAACATGGCCATGCATTGGCCGATCTGACCACCTACGTGATGGGCAAGGGCAAAATGAACGTGAAGATAGATTTCGACCTGAATGCCCCCGATGCCGCTTTTGACTATACCGGAACTGTTGGGCCGTTTAACCTGCAGGTGCTTAATCCGCTGTCTAAATCGTTGGGACTGATAGAAATTGAAAGTGGCCAGGTACAAAAGGTTGATTTTGCAGTCCATGCCAATGTAAGGCGATCCAATGGCAGCATGCACTTCTACTACAACGACCTGAAGGTAAATCTGCTTAAAAAGGACGATGACGGGAAGAAGAAGGAGCGGGGCTTGCTTTCTTTTCTGGCCAATACCATCCTGATCAAAAACGATAACCCGAGCAAAGGCGAGGAAGTTAGAACGGCCAAAATTGCCCAAGAAAGAGTGCCACAGGCTTCTTTTTTTAACCTGATGTGGAAAAGTGTTTTCTTGGGCATGCGGGAAACCGTGGGCATTGGCATTGTACCGATGAAAAAAATGCCAAACCCCAAATCGGGCCCTCCCAAAGCGCAAAGCAAAAAGGAACGCGAAACACCGAAGAAAAAGCCAAAATCCTAAGTTTTTATGCCTTGGCAATTTGGTTGGTGTTTTTCTCCGACAGGTTTTCTTGGGTGACCAGGCTAAATCAAACGGGAAGAATACATCGATAGCATAAAATCAATCGGTTTCTTGTATATTGGGGTGCACAAAGATGGAAACCAACAAGATGGCCGAAAGACCAAGGCGTAAACTCAAGCTCTTCAAATGGATAGCTGCGATACTGCTTTTTGTAGTGTTGGGCCTGGCTAGTGCCTCATGGTACCTCAGCGTAAAGCTAAAGCCCATCATTGGCAAAGAACTCCGGGAGTTGGTCAAAACCTCTACCCACGGGCTCTATAGCCTGGATTTTGCTACCATCCATACCAATTTTATTACGGGCACCGCCACCATTGGCGAAGTAAGGATCACGCCCGATACCAATGTGTTTAAACAATTGATTGCGGTTCAAAAAGCGCCCAATAATCTTTATTATATCCGCCTTAAAAAGCTTTCGGTTAAAAGGTTTAAGCCCTGGTCTATTTATTTCGACAAGATAGTTGATGTTAAGTTGCTGCTGTTCGATAAGCCAGAAGTGACCATGGTAAACAGGCATTTCGATTTTAATGATAACCTGCCGCCGAGGCCGCGCAAATCGCCATACGAATACATTTCCAAGCTTTTTAAATCGCTCAGGGTCGAAGTTGTCGATTTTAAGAACATGAAGCTGAAATATGTAGATAACAACGGCGCGGTACCCGAAATCGATTCGTTAGCCAACATGAACGTGACCCTCAAAGATTGGCTCATCGACCCAACATCGGCACAAGACACCAGCCGTTTGTACCTGCTCAAAGACATCGACGTCAACATCAGCGATTATACCTACGCTACGCCCGACAGCATGTATCACCTCAACGTTCATCAGCTCGATTTCAATGCCAAGAGCGGCAAGCTCAGCCTCAAACATTTTGGGGCAGTGCCAAGGTATAGCGAAGGAGCTTTTTCCCGTGCGGCAGGCTATGCCAAGTCGCGTTACCATATCCAGTTGGATAACCTGGTTCTAAATGGCATCGATCTGCCTGCTTTTATTCAAAAAAGAGAGCTGTATGCCAATAACATGAATATTGCCGAAGGCAGCATTTCGGTGTTTAGGAACAGCACCTTTCCCAAGCTCGAAAAAATAAGAACCGGAAGGTTTCCGCAACAATTGTTGCAAAAGCTCGACTGGCCTGTGTGTATTAAAAAGGTAATCTTGGGCAATATCAACATCAGCTATGCAGAGTTTAGCAGAAGAAGCCTGCAAAAGGGTAAGATTACTTTCGAGAAGACTTCGGGAACCCTTAGCAATGTGACCAATATACCCAAGGTAAAGGCTATACAGCCCGTTATGCAGGCCGACTTGCAGAGCTACATCTTGGGGCAGGGCAAATTGAAAATCGGTTTCAAATTCGATTTGAACTCA
>JBCNPG010000340.1:0-4323 GCA_039593445.1 Pedobacter sp. | reverse complement strand
TTGTTCTTTTGATGGCGTTTGGCCAAGAAGAAATCTTCCAGCAGCTTGATGCGGTCTTTAAAATGGCTGAGATTTTTAAGCCTTTGCAGGGTAGCGTGGGGGATAAGTTCGGTAGCGGGTAAAATCTGGCTCCCAATTTTAGCCTGACTGGTGCCAAACAGTGCTTCCATGGCCCCGGGAAAAAACTTGATGGTGAAAATATTGTCAGTCGGAAGGTTCTGGCGCTCTATGATTTCGTTGCGCAATACCAGAATGTCTGTCCGTTGGTCTACTTTTTTCCAATCGCCACCATTTTTTAAGAGATAAGGCGAGCCCAGATTGATCCAGATGGTAGGCGTATAGCTGGGGAAGAGCTTTACGGTAAATTCTTCGCTTGCTATATGTTCTTTGGTAGCAACAAGCGAGGTTTCGGAAAAAAACTCTATATAAGGCGAGAGCTCGCTGCAGGGTTGTTCAAACTCATAAAGCTTTTTTATGTTTTCGAAGATCTCGGTCATGTGGTGGTGCTCAGCTATGCTTTATGACGCTAAATAAGAAAAATAGTTACGTATAACCAGTCGCCCTGAATTTTTTTTAGATAAAAAGGCCTTTACAAGCCTGTTTTGACCTTTATTTTTATTTTTTTTAAAAAATTCATCCTAATATTTGCATCGTACGAAAAACATCGTACCTTTGATATATGGAAAATACATCAATTGGAAAACAGCTGCCTGAACCTACCAAGGCCGAACTTGAAATTTTACAGGTGCTATGGGAATTCGGCCCATCGACAGTTCGTTTTGTAAACGAGCAACTAAATCTCCAAAAAGACGTCAATTATACATCAACCTTGAAGCAGATGCAGATCATGACCGAAAAGGGGATATTAAAAAGAGACGAAAGCCAGATGAAACACATTTATATCCCGGTAGAAGCCGAAGAGAAAACAAAGGACCAATTGTTAGACCGTTTTGTGAATACCTTGTACAAAGGCTCTGCTTCGCGCCTGATGATGCAGCTGCTGGGCAACGACAAGATCTCTAAGGAAGAAATCGAAGCCATTAAAAAAATGTTATAGCCTTTAAGATACGCACTAGAGTTATGAAGCCTTTGAGATTTATATTGATTTTCTTATTCGGAGCACAGCTTGGCCTCGCGCAAGCCCCAAAGACCGAACAGCAACAGCTGGACAGTGTCTTTTCGGTGCTGTACCATCAAAATCAGTTCAACGGAACGGTGTTGATTGCCGATCAGGGAAAGGTAGTATTCAAAAAAGGCTACGGCTATAGCGATGAGACCAGCAAAAAACTCAACAATGCCCAAACGGTGTTTGAATTGGCATCTTGCAGCAAGCAGTTTACGGGAGCCGCCATCGTGCTCCTCAAAAGGCAAGGCAAGCTTAGCTATAACGATAAGCTTTCGAAGTTTATTCCAGAGTTGGCTTTTTGGGACGATGTAACGCTTTACGACCTATTGAGGCATACCAGTGGCCTGCCGGAATATATTGTTGATATGCAAAAAGGCTGGGATAAAACCCAAATTGCCACCAATGAGGATGTCATTAAGTTTTACGCGGCCAGAAAAGATACCTTGCAGTTCAAGCCTAAAAGCAGGTATCGCTATAGCAATACCAACTATGCACTTTTAGCCAGTGTAATAGAAAGGGTTTCGGGGCAAAAGTATGGCGATTTTTTAATGGCGAATATTTTTAAACCCCTGAAAATGCATACTTCCTTTGTGTACAACCGGCGCGAAAGTCCGAGAAAACTCAACAATTATGCTACGGGTTACGTATGGGCAAGGGGAACCTTTAATAAGATAACTTCAGAGCAACCCGAATATGCCGACAGCACAGTGTATTATTTGGATGGCGTAGTAGGCAATGCCAAAGTGAATTCGACTGTTGAAGACCTCTACAAATGGGTGCTTGCCCTAAAAAACAATACGCTCTTCAGCCAGAAAGAATTTAACGAAATGACGGAGGTTTCTCAAAGCTCGACTGGAAAAAACATTCCCTACGGCTTTGGCTTCGACCTGTCGAAGGGAGAACGCAAGTTCGCTTTTGGCCATACAGGCTCGTGGGATGGCTATGTGTCTTTTATTTACCAGAATATGGTAAAGGATAGAACGATCATCATACTCCAGAACTTTAAGCTGGGAACCTACCCTTACGGCAACATCAACGAGATATTAGACCATCAACCCATCAAGGCCGAATACAAGAAGCTTGTAACGTTGCCACAGGCCCTGATGCAAAGCCAAACTGGAACCTACATCGACGAAAAGGGAAAAGAAGAACACATCATCACCTACCAAAACGGCTATCTGTTTTACAACACCAAAAGGGTGAAATGGGATATGCGTTTTTTCCCGACTTCGGCCAACGAATTTCAAGGGCTCAGACAAGGCGGGGCAGACGGTGTTTTGAGATTTACGCCACTTGAAAACGGCGATACCAAGCTCGAAATGATCGAGTATGGGGAAGTGATTGGAAGTGGCATCAAAAAGAAGCAATCTTAGCCTCAACAAAGGCTTGACATAAAAAAAAATTAAACTGATTTTAAAACTTAAAGAACCACACAAATGAAACCTCTATTCGAAAACCTCATCCCTGAAAACTGGCTCCATGCCATAGGGGCTGCCTTATTCCATTCGCTATGGATTGGCGTAGTACTATCGGTTATTACCGCTTTGCTTTTATCGCTTTCGCGTAAATCGAGTTCGGCTTTGCGCTACAAGCTTTTGGTAGGCTGTCTTTTACTTTTTGTGATCGGCGTGGCCTCCAGTTTTGTGTACGAATTAAACAATGCCTCTGTTGCTGTGGCTCCGGTCCAAACCGTGAATGTAGTTCAGGCGCAACCGGTTGTTGTGGCTCCTGCAGCTTCAACAGACCAGTTCAGTTTCAAAATCAACGGGATCAAGGACCTTTGGGATGCCTATTCGGTACAAATTGTTATGGTGTGGTTTCTGATCATCTGCGCCAAAAGCATCCATTTATGGGTAGGCTTAAGCGGCATTGCGTTTTTAAGGAAGAACCAAACTTTTGATGCCGGCAGGTTTTGGGAAGTAAAAACTATCGAAATCGGTCATAAGTTGGGCATGAGCAAAGCCATTAAATTAGTACAATCGGGCATTGCCAAGGTACCGATGGTAGTTGGCCATTTTAAACCGGTAATCCTATTGCCCCTGGGTCTCATCAACGGATTGAGCATTGCCGAAGTAGAGGCCATCTTGGCGCATGAACTGGCTCATGTCAAGCGTCGCGATTATTTGGTAAACCTGATGCAGAACCTGTTGGAGATCGTATTTTTCTTTAATCCAGCCGTGCTTTGGATGTCTAAACTCATCAGAACCGAAAGAGAGCATTGTTGCGATGATTTGGCCCTGCAATGTGTTGGCGATAAAAAGAATTATGTGAATGCCTTGTTGTACTGCCAAGAATTTCAGGCCAATTCGCCGGCCTATGCCATGGCGCTTACCGGTGGCAAGAACCAACTGCTTAACCGCGTAAGAAGGATGCTTTTTAATACCCGAACCTCGCTAAACAGGATAGAGAAAGCAGTTCTAACCATTGCCCTGGCTTCCGTGTTTATTTGCTCGGCCGCCTTTACCAAAGTACACAGCGCCATTGCTGCCGGGTCTTTAGGCAACATGGGCTTTTTTCAGGATAAACCTAAAAAACAACAGGATACGCCTCCAAGCAAAAAAGGCAAAACCAAGCCTAAATCTAAAACCATCAGCAAAAACGTGACCAAGGAACGCGAGGTGGTGACCGAAAATGGCATGGTCATTCAAGACATGTCTCGTCAGGTTACCGTAGAAGACCGGACGCGTTATGTAGCCGATAGCCTAAATTACATCAAACACAATGAGCTGTTTAAGGAGAACCAGGCCAGGTACGCCGAAAATCAAGCGAAGTACCTTGAAAACCAGGCTAATTTCGAAAAACATAACCAGTTGTTTAAGGAAGATCAAAAAAGATATAACGAAAACAATGCGAACTTCAAAAAGGCCCAGGAGGAATACAACAGACAGCAATTAAAGTATTCCAGGGAACAGCAGCAATACGAGGTTAAACAAAAAGTCTTTGATCAACGCGAAAAGGTTTTCCGCGAAACAGCTAAAACAAATGATTCTCTGAGGAGAAATATCAATCGAAACATCGAAAGAAACAAAATTTATAGGTTGGACTCAGCCAAAAGAAAATTGTCGCCTTTGTCAAGACCGGCAACGCCAAGAAAGCCGCTTACGCCACAAACGCCACTTGGCCACGAAGGAGCAGCCACTCCAGCAAGTCCATTGACGCCTTTAAGGAACAATTTGAATAGACCGGAAAGAGCCGAT
>JBCNPG010000034.1:0-11742 GCA_039593445.1 Pedobacter sp. | reverse complement strand
GGTTTACCACCTATCCGGCGGAGGTCTTTATGTGCCCAGCGTTGGAAACAGCCTGGCGACGAAGCCCACACCAACATTACGGCTTTTCTTGCAAACAGCAATCTTTCTTCAAGTAGACGCTTTACCGATTTTTATACCCGGGGCAACCTGAATGTGGTGAGTGCGGCTTATGTTAAGCTAAGAGAATTTGCCTTATCCTATCAGGTACCTGGAAGAATCGTTAAGAAAATGAAAATAGAAGGGTTAAATCTGAGAGCCCAATTGTCTAATGTAATGCTATGGAAAGCCAATAAATATGGAATAGATCCCGAATTTCAGGATGCAAGGTTTGCTGAAATGAGCCAAATGCCCTTCAATCAACATACCATTGCCTTAGGCGTTTCACTAAATCTTTAGCCATGGAAATTAAATGCTTTAAGCGCCTCGCCATCATATGCCTGCTGTTGGGTGATTTGTTTCTTGCTGCATGTAAAAAAGGTTTTTTGGATATTGATCCGAAAGGCTATCGTCTTGCCGAAAAAACAGCAGATTACGACCTCATCCTCAACGATGTGGGTACATTGTCAGAAATTACGAGCGTTTCTACGGTGCTGATGTCCGACGAAGTCGCAGCCTCCGCTGCTTATTTTGAATCGGACACTAGGTTAACCCACCAAAATGCCTTTAAATGGGCCGATGACATTTATCCTGCCGATGCAATCAGGACAGAGTTTTCGATGTTTAGCCAACAGCTCTACATCTACAACAAAGTCATCAACGAAGTGCTCGGATCTGAAGGCGATGATTTGGCACAGAAGAAAATGCTGAGGGCCGAAGCGCTAGCTGGCAGGGCCTATGTGTATTGGATGTTGGTTAATTTATATGGAAAGCCCTATCAGCCTGGCCATGCTGCTGCTGATCTGGGCGTACCCTTGCTCAAAATAGCCGATGCCACCCAAACCAAATTTACACGGGCTACCGTACAGCAGGCCTATGATCAGATTTTGGCCGATTTAAACGAAGCCATGCCCGATTTGCCCATCAAGATAAGCAGCAGGGTAAGGATGTCAAAAGCAGCTGGCGAGGCATTATTGGGTAAAGTTTATCTATTTATGGGCAAGTTTGACAAGGCTTTGCCTTTGCTGGATATGGCGGTGGCTGATTTACAAAATGCAACCGTGGCTGTAGGCTTGTACGATTTTAACAAAGAATTGCAGGCAGGAGGGGCATGGTATCCCATTAACTCCTTGACCGGTCCGCCAAGAAGCGATGCCTATAAAGACCAAGAGATACTGTATTTGAAGCGGGCTACCAACCAGTACTATTATTTGCTATCGGCTTTGGTTATAAATCCACAAACGATGGCGTTGTTCAGTACAAATGACCAGCGGCTTAAATTTTTTAGTCCATACCCGCTTGCCACAACGCAGCCCTATCCTTTAGGCATGAGGCGAGCCTATGGCAAAGGCTATAGCAATTTTGGCATCGGGGTGGCCGATATTTACCTGTTGCGTGCCGAATGCAGGTCGCGCATGGGCGATGTAGGCACTGCTGCTGCAGAATTGTTGGAATTTAGAAAAACCAGAATGCCGGCGACAGCAGCGGTTATTCCGGCTTCGGCAATGGTTAATAAAGTGGCACTCACCAAATTTATTTTGGAGGAGCGCGTTCGTGAGTTTGCGATTGATGGGGCGCGCTGGTTCGATATGCGCAGACTATCTGTAGATCCCGAGTATGCGGCTACGGTTGGTAAATCACACCTGGTTTACGATGACAATGGCCATATTGTGGCTACTTATAGCTTAAAGCCAGAAAGGCTTACGTTGAGATTGCCACTTTATATTTTGACGGCTAATCCCGATATGCCCCAAAACCCATGAGCTTGTCCACGTTGTCTAGAGGTTCCAAAGCGTTGAAGCAAGCCCGTCGGCATGCTATGAAGTTTAGGTATGCCTATCTTTTTATTAACTTTAGCCCAAGAGGCATATGGAATGCATTGGATCGCAAATTTTATCAATAAACCAAACAAATGGCGGTTGATCGGCTATTAAATGAGAAAGAGGTTCTGCTTAAGGTAGCTGATGGAAGCCAGGCGGCTTTTGCGCAACTATTTAAGCACTATCATAGCTACGTATTTGCTTTTGCCAAGAAAATCACGCATTCTGAAGAACTGGCTGGAGAAATTGTACAGGATATCTTTTTAAAGCTATGGCTAAGAAGAGAAACACTTGGGGCGGTAGAGAATTTTGGTGCCTACCTGAACCGTACCGTACGCAACACTTCCTTTAATGTTTTGCGGCAACTGGCGTATCATGCAAAAATGAATTTCAAGCTCAGCTTAGACCAAACAGAGTTTGAAGAAAGCACTAACAAAGAGCTCGATTATAGGGAAACCAAGCGCCTGCTCAGCGATGCCCTCGATACCTTGTCGGCACAACAAAAGACGGTTTATCGGCTATGCCATCAAGAAGGCCTCAAATATGCCGAAGCCGCCGAAAAAATGAGTATTTCGCCTCAAACCGTTCACGAATACATGAAACTGGCCCTGCAAAAAATACGCCTCCATTTCAAGAAGAACGGTGCAGGGTACCAGATACTCATCGCGGTGCTCTTCAAACTCAAATAATTCTTGTTTTATTTAATCTTCTTCCTGTATTGGTTAATTATTTAACTGATGGTCAATTTTTTATGGCTTTTTTAAATGTATATCCCCCTTTGCTGTGGTATTGTGGTGTCATGATGAAAAGGCAATACCAACTTAAATCGCCTCGCATTGCCCGCGAATGGTTGGTGTAGCCCACAACCAAATCATTGAATTTAGCATAGCAGGATTAAGGCACTGTTTGGTTGGATGAATTAAACTAAACCAAACAAGAAATGAAGATACTATTGGCAGATCAGCATCATACCGTCTGCATAGGACTAAGATCATTAATCTATGATATCTGGCCAGATGCCAACATCAGGGAAGCCAGGGATTTAAACGAAGTGGTAAAGCTGATCAGCAATGGCGACATTAACTTGGCTATCATCGATATTTCGCTGCCTGGAGGCGAGAACTTGGAAGAGGTCATCGGTTTTTTGGCACTTGAAGCAATTATTGTTGTTTTTTCTGTCAGTGAGTCTGATGTTGACCAGGTACAGCGACTGCTGCTGGCTGGAGCAGATCAGTTTATTCCTGCAAATACACCAATTGCCGAGATCAGAAGCCGATTGGATTATTTCTTCGGTTAACCCAAAGTTTATTTGCTTCTTCTGTATCCTGATTGCTCCATAAATCTAAAATAAAATATAGTTAACTATATAGTTAACTATATTTTTTACATCTTTGTTATCAAAACAAATTGGCATATGGAAACAGACATGATCAAAGACCTGGGTTATAAGGCGCTTGACAGCAGGTTAAAAAGGATAAGCGACCGCATGTCGCACGATGTAAGACGGTTTTACAAAGAGCTTGGCATTGATATCGAGCCCAATTGGTACTTGGTGTTTATGTTGTTGCAGGAGAGGGGAGAAATTCCAATTACGGCTATTGCCGAACCTCTGGGCTATGCACATCCATCGGTAGCCGTTATGGTTAAAAAGATGGCCGATAAAGGTTACCTGCAACTTCAAAAAGACAGTGCCGATAAACGCAAGCAGATGGTCTCCCTTTCAGACAAGGCCCTGCAAATGCTGCCCCAACTGTCAAAGATCTGGGATAGTTGCGAAAAGGCCATTTTCAATTTGCTTGATGGCGATTTGGCTATTCTAAGCTATCTCGACGGTATAGATTTGGCATTAAAGACCAGTTCTTTTCATCAAAGGTTTAAGCAGGAATATCTTAATTCGACAATCTGATGAAAACATTCTTTTTGACAAGTCTTTTCCTGCTTGCGGGCTTGATGGCCAGCGCGGTAGAAACCAAGGTCATGGTTAGGGCCAAAGGCAGGGATGCCAAATTTATTGGAAGTTCGCTTGGCGGAGCCTATGTGATCATCAGAAACAAAGTTAACCAACAGATTTTGGCCGAAGGAAAGACGACTGGAAGCACCGGGAACACAGATCTGATCATGAAGGTGCCGAAAACAAGGACACTTTCCATTACCGATGAACAAACGGCGGGTTTTCTGGCCAAAATAGACCTTGGTGAGCCCACCTTTGTGAGCATTGAGGTTATTTCTCCCTTTAACCAAAAGCAGGCACAGGCCAGGGTGAGTACCGAACTATGGCTGTTGCCCGGAAAGGATATTTTGGGCGATGGCATCGTACTGGAAATACCGGGCTTCATTATCGATATATTAAAACCACGTACACACCAATACATCGCACTAAAATCGATTAAGGGTCAGCCTTTTCGGTTTCAGGCTAACATCGTGATGATGTGTGGCTGTGTCATTGAAAAAGGAGGCGTATGGAATGCCGAAGAAATGGAAGTGAGAGGCATCCTTAAAAAAGACGGACAATACTTTGGCGAAGTGAAGCTCTCGCTGGTGGCGACCAACCTGTTCGAGGGTGAAACGCAGCTCGCAGCCGCAGGAAACTATGAACTGATTTTATATGCCTACCATGAAAAATCAGGTAATACAGGTGTAGATAAGGTAAATTATGTTATTTATGAGTAAGGCAATGAGATTTAAAGCCAGGCCCCATGGCCTGGTTTTCTTAGGTTGTTTAATCCTCTTTGTGTCTTGTACATTCGCAAAAAAACCTGAGCATAATCGGGCGCAAAATGTTCCTGAAAAAGATTCTGTTGATGTAATCATAGCCCAAGAGGTTGCCAAACTGATGAAACAGCCTGGTTACACCGCGGTTTCTGGGGTAATCTATCTCAAAGGCAAAGTGCACCATTTTCATTTTGGTCAGCTGCAAAATGGCAAAAAGCCCGATAACAATACCGTATATGAGATTGGTTCCATTACAAAAACCTATACGGGGCTGTTGCTTGCTCAAGCGGTTAGTGACCATAAAATTGGCCTCGACGATGATGTAAGGACTTATCTTAAGGATCAATATCCGAATCTGGTTTTGAGTGGAGGGAGGCCGATTACCTTTCGCCATTTGATCACCCATACTTCAGGCCTTCCTTTGCATATGAACTGCTATGATGGCATTACAACTGTAGCCGAGCAGATAGACTGTTTTAAGAACATGAAGCAAAGCGACTTTTTTGCTACGCTGAAAAATGTAAAACTTATGGATAATTCGGGCACCAATTATCGTTATTCAAGTGTGGGTACCCAATTGGTAGGTTATATTTTAGAACAGGTCTATCAATTATCGTTTCAGGACTTGTTCCAAAAATATATTTTTATGCGCTCTGGAGAAAAACAGACTTTTTCTGCGCTGGCCTACGATAAGGGCGCTAATATATCCATCGGCAAAGACAGTATTGGAAGGTCAATGCCTTTGATTAATGGATTTTATACCTACTCTGGAGGCATGAAATCGACAACCAACGCCATGCTAGCCTACATGAAAATGTATCTGGAAAGCAAGGATAAGATAGTTTTGAAAGCCACAGACCGTTTGGCGGGTACGGCGCAATATGGAAGGGCTTATGCTTGGAATACTTACAACTATGATCAGGAAATGAAAATGCTTTATCATAATGGAGGTAGTTTTGGCCATTCTTCGTGGATAGCGCTTTATCCCAATCAAAAGACCGGTATTTTTATGGTAACCAATGTCGTAACAGCCGATTCGCAAAGCAAATTGAATGAGTTGTCTAATATTATTATTGATCGAATAGGAATTTATTATTATTGATCGAATAGGAATTGCAGGTCGTTAGGGCATCAAAAAGAGATAAACCTCGTTTGCCTAGATTTATCGCTTTTGATCCTTTACTTGGAACCAACTTTAAATAGGTGGAAAACGTGGATCGCTACGATGCCTTTTTTGCCCCTATGGTATTATTGGCATGGATTTTTTAAATTCGCCTAATCCAATTGCAAAAACATGAGCCTATTCTCGAAAGACGAACCCGAAACCTACGAAATCAACGATCGTATATTACGATGCCACAACTGCAGTCATGATACATTTTGGTCGAGAAGGGCGCAGCTCAATACGGCAGTTGCCAGCTTTTTTAATTTGGACTGGGCCAATAAGGAAGCTACCTGCCTGGTTTGTTCGCAGTGCAGCTACATCCATTGGTTCTTGATCTAGCCTTTTATTAAGGAAATTTATGGTTGGGTTCGGATAGAAAACTGATTGAAAATATCATGCTTTTACAATTGATTGGCTTTGTGTGGGTATAGAATTAGACAAAAGCTTATTTAGCGCCACTCAATTTTAGACTGGCATGATTTAGAAGGACAGGCAATGTGCATTTGATTTTGTAACAAAAGTTGCCAAAACAGGAGGCAGATCGCGTAAATTTGTACATTACGTAGTTGTTAGGGGAACTCTAAAATTAGCAGATGGAGCAATTGGAACAAATAACAGAATTTAAGTCGTCGCCCGAATTGGTGCAGAAGCTCTATGCGAACAGCATTAGAAAAGAATATAAAGCAGGCAGTGTTATCCTGAATGAAAATGCGGCGATCCGTTCCATTCCTATTGTGGCCAAAGGCGTGCTTAAGGTTATTCGAACAGAAGAGGATGAGAGAGAAATCCTGCTGTATTATATCAAAGCCGGAGAAAGCTGCATCATGTCGTTTTTGGGTGGCATGCATAATGATACCAGCAAGGTTAGGGCCGAGGTAGAGGAAGATGCGGAAATCCTCTTTCTGCCTATGGATAAAGTAGCCCTGTTTATCAGGGAGTATCCCCAGTGGCTGGATTATATTTTCCGATTGTATCATAAGCGTTTTGAGGAGCTGTTACAAATTGTGAATGCCATTGCTTTTAAAAAAGTAGATGAGCGCTTGCTGGCTTTGTTGCAGAAGAAACAGGAACTTACGGGGCATCTTGTCCTGAACATTACCCACGAACAATTGGCCAACGAATTGGGGACTGCCCGGGTGGTGGTTTCGAGATTGTTGAAGCAACTGGAAGAGATGGGCAAGGTGCGGCTGGGAAGGAATAAAATCACGCTTGTGTAACAAAAGTAGCTGCACAGGTTTTTGAATTGATGCAAATTTGCTGCATCAATTCAAAAATATGAATATTGCAGGCTATTTAGCATCAATTTTGATTGGCATCTCTTTAGGGCTGATTGGTGGCGGGGGAAGTATCCTTACCGTTCCGGTTCTTGTTTATCTGTTTAACCTGGATGCATTACTGGCAACTTCTTATTCTCTTTTTATTGTCGGCTCAACCAGCGCAATCGGTTCGTGGGCATATTTCAAAAAAAGACTGGTCAATATCAAAACGGCTATTGTTTTTGGCATCCCGTCTATCGCAGCTATTTTTTTAACACGGACCTATATACTTCCTGCAATCCCGCAGCAAGTTTTTAGGATTGGTGGCCATACCGTAACAAAAAGTATGTTGCTGATGCTGCTCTTTGCTGTATTGATGATCATGGCCTCTTACAGTATGATCAGGAAGAACCGGCAGACAAATGATGAGTGGCTAACACCAAAAGCGTTCAATTATCCTCAGGTTTTCTTTCAGGGGATCTTTATTGGGCTTATTACCGGGTTGATTGGTGCAGGAGGTGGCTTCCTGATTATCCCGGCTTTGGTAAACCTGCTAAAATTGCCAATGAAAAAGGCCGTAGGTACCTCTTTAGTGATAATTTCTATCAATTCTTTAATGGGCTTTTTATTTTCATTGGCACATGGATCCGTGCAATGGGGCTTTTTGCTTGGCATATCGGCTATTGCTGTTGGCGGCATACTGATCGGCAGTTATCTTTCTACCAGAATAAAAGGTTCCAAGTTAAAGCCTGCTTTTGGCTGGTTTGTGCTGGCCATGGGTATCTACATTATAATCAAGGAGACATGGTTACGCTAAATATTACGGATAAAGCAATGCGTTATATTTTAAGCAATAAGGCTTATGTAACCAAAGTAGCTGTACAGAAAAAATAAGTAACCGAAATTTGCAGTATTGAACAACAATTGATAACAATAAAATAAATGCATTATGTTTTTCCAACATGTTTACGATAAAAGCTTAGCACAGAGCAGTTACCTTATTGGCTGCCAAAAAAACGGAGAAGCCATAGTAATCGATGCGCAACGCGATATTGATGTGTACCTCGATTTGGCCAAACAAAACAATCTCCGCATTACGCACATTGCCGAAACCCATATCCATGCCGATTTTTTGTGTGGTTCGCGCGAATTGGCTGCTGTAACAGGTGCTGCCATGTGTCTTTCTGATGAAGGTGGCGAAGACTGGCAATATCAATTCTCGCATAAGGGCTTGAAAGACGGCGACGTAATCAGGGTAGGCAATCTCACCTTGTATGTGATACATACGCCTGGTCACACGCCCGAAAGCATTAGTTTTTTACTGACCGATCATCCGGCAACGGACCAGCCTGTGATGATATTTACGGGTGATTTCGTGTTTGTGGGCGACATTGGCCGTCCCGATTTGCTGGAAAAAGCCGCTGGATTTATTGGAACCAAAGAAGCTGGAGCGAAACAGATGTTCCAGTCATTGAAAAAATTTGCTGGACTTCCTGAATATGTTCAGGTATGGTCGGCACATGGAGCAGGCTCGGCCTGTGGCAAGGCTTTGGGAGCAGTGCCTAGCTCTACCGTAGGTTATGAAAAAATCCGTAATTGGGCATTTCAATATGGTGGAGATGAAAAAGGATTTATTGACAACCTGTTAGCCGATCAACCCGAACCACCAAAGTATTTTGCAATGATGAAGCATTTGAACAAGGTCAACCGTCCGTTGCTGATAGAAGTTCCCAAACACCCAAAGCTGAGCAAAGAGCAGTTTAAGTTAGCCTACGAAAAAGGCATCAAGGTAATAGATACCCGGAATAAGGTAGATTTTGCCCAAGGCTTTATTCCAGGTACCCTGAATATTCAGGGCAATAACTCTTTTGCTACTTGGTGCGGTTGGCTACTGAACTATCAGGAACAGTTTATTTTGGTAGCCGAAGAGGGCCAAATTGAAGATTTGACCCGTAAGTTGATGCGGATAGGTTTGGACAATATGTATGGTTATATTTCAACGGTAAGCGATATGGACATTGAACTTCAGGTGGCAGATGTTATTTCCTTGGAGGAGTTTAAAACCTATGTTGAACAAGAAAATGTACAGGTTATAGATGTTCGTGGGGCGTCGGAGTACAAAACCGGACATGTAGCAGGCGCTGTCAATCTTTTTGTCGGAACCTTGGTCGATAACCTTGATAAAATCAGCAAGGATCAGCAGGTAGTAGTACATTGCGAAGCGGGCGACCGTTCGGCTATTGCTTATTCCATACTGACTAAGAACGGATTTGAAAATGTAAAGAATTTTTCAGGCGGGATGAAAGCATGGCTACAAGCACAAGGTAAAACAATTGCCAGTAAGGAGCTTTTATGTGCCAGTGCTTAAAATTTAAAATGCGGATTTTTTTTTCGAACTTATTTGTTTATAATAAAACTATCCTCAAATTTTATCGATAACCTTAAAAGAACAAAAACAGCATGACCTTTCAGGAAATAATAAATAGCGATAAACCCGTATTGGTTGATTTCTTTGCCGAATGGTGCGGACCCTGTAAAATGATGGCCCCCATTTTGGAAGAATTAAAGCGACGAGTAGGAGATGAGGCAAGCATCATTAAAATTGATGTAGACAAAAATCCCAAAGTTGCCACGGCTTATCAGGTACAAGGCGTACCAACCCTCATGATATTTAAAAATGGAGAAATGCGCTGGAGGCAATCCGGTGTTTTTCCTGCAAATGAATTGGAAAGATTAATTAGGGAGAACAAATAGCATAATATGTTAGAATTTTTGAGACAACCTTGGGCTTGGTATGTTGCAGGTCCGTTGGTGGGTTTAACCGTGCCCCTGCTTTTAATCGTCGGCAACAAATCATTTGGCATCAGTTCATCATTAAGGCATATCTGTGCTTCCTGCATACCTGCGGGTATTCCGTTCTTTAAATATGATTGGAAAAAAGAAGCCTGGAACCTTTTCTTTGTTTTCGGCATATTTTTAGGCGGTGCTATTGCCGCTCATTTTCTGTCTAATCCAGTTCCTGTTGTCGTTAACCCCAAGCTGGCCAAGGAATTGGCAGGCTATGGCATTACCAATTATGATCATTTGATCCCTCAGGATATTATCAACTGGCACTCCTTGTTTAGCCTTAAAGGCTTCCTCCTAATGGTAGTTGGAGGTTTTTTAGTGGGTTTTGGTACACGCTATGCAGGCGGTTGTACAAGTGGCCACGCCATCATGGGCATAGCTAATTTACAGTTACCTTCGTTAATTGCTACCATTTGCTTTATGGTTGGTGGTTTCATGACGGCAAATCTTATCTTACCATTCATACTTTCCCTTTAATCCCGATAACAATGCAACAAAACAAAGATACAGCGAACGATCTGCAACTTCGTGAACTGGATGCCATGTGTGTAAACGAAAGCCGCTTGGAACATAGATGGTACCATAACATCAAATACCTGGTTATTGGGATACTTTTCGGCATTGTATTCGTAAAATCTGAAGTCATCAGCTGGTTCCGGATCCAGGAAATGTTCCGCTTGCAATCGTTCCACATGTACGGCATTATAGGGAGTGCGATTATCACGGCCATGATTTCCATTTTCCTGATCAAGAAATTCAATGTCAAAACCATTTATGGCGAACCCATCAAGATTGCGCCCAAAACATTCAATAAGGGACAAATCTATGGCGGTTTGATTTTTGGTTTGGGCTGGGCAATTACCGGAGCATGCCCGGGGCCACTTTTTGCGCAAATCGGAACAGGTGCTACCGTTATTACAATTACCCTGTTAAGTGCCATTGCTGGTACTTGGGTATATGGACTGCTCAGGGAAAAACTGCCACATTAATCAATTTTAGGCTTGGGGTTAAAAGCTTGGGGTTAATAGCAATAAGCTTTCTATTGGCTAAATGATCGGCTGACTAATTTCTAGCATGGTTTCTATCCTCAATCATTTTTTAAAATGACCCTAGTCATTATTCAAGCTATTCATATTTGGTAGCTTTAATGAGTTAAAAATGAGGTTATTGTATTTGTTTGCAAAGGTAAAGATTGCCTTTGTCAAGCCCGAAGACATTAACCAAACTTGTTAAAATGAAAGCGTACGGCACGAAGCAAATTATGTCCGAAATCGCTAATCCATCATGTAATGAAAAAGATATTAGTACCTACAGATTTTTCGGCGCCTGCAGAAAATGCAGCCCACTACGCCATTGGCTTGGCTAAGGCCGCTAAGGCATCGGTTATACTCTGCAATGCCTTTAAGGTCCCGGCAGAGGCGCCAATGGCCGCACAGGTAGCTTGGCCCTTATTGGATTATTCGGATATGAAGTCGCTGTCGGTTAGCGAGCTTGATAAGCAGGTAGCGCAGCTTACGGCGAATTCTGGCAGTGATAAAAGCGAAGATTGCCTGCAATTAAATTATGAAAGTGCGCTAGGCACTGTTTGCGATGTGGTTGACCGTTTAGTTCAGGAAAAACAAATAGAGCTGGTGGTGATGGGTATGGCCGGTGCAGGAGGGCTGGTTCAATTTATATTGGGCAGCAACAGCAGGGCCATGATCGAAAGATTGAGCTATCCCGTACTTTTTGTGCCTTATGAAGCATCGTTCAAGAAAATCAACAAGATTGTTTTTGCTACCGACCTTTGCTTAGACGACCTAAAGCCACTTAAGTTCTTGATCGATTTGGCGGCAAGCTCTGATGC
>JBCNPG010000339.1:0-4323 GCA_039593445.1 Pedobacter sp. | reverse complement strand
GCTAAAAGAATTACTAAACTTTTTTTCATTTTTTATTATTGCTTTTTTTTGTTCGTTGGTTATTGTAATAATTGTGTTTTATATTCGGGTAAGATCGATTTAAACTTCTCAACGGTTTGGTCGAGGCCCAGTTCCGAAGCGCCGCCCGCCGCATTGCGATGTCCGCCGCCATCAAAGTATTTCTTACAGATCTCATTTGCCGGAAAATCGCCGGTCGAGCGTAAAGATAGCTTAACTTTATCAGTTCTTTCAATAATAAAAGCCGCCAGTTTGATACCATTGATGGAAAGCGCATAATTTACGATGCCCTCGGTATCGCCAGTGGCAATTTGGTAGGTTTTCAGCTCTTCGGCATTGACCGTAATGATCGCGGTATTGAACTCTCTTAAAATCTCCAACTTGTTAGATAGGCAATGGCCTAGAAAACGTAAACGGTTTTCTGAGGCATTATCGTATACCAATTGATGAATGCGCCAATGTTCGGCACCAAGGTCGATCAGGTCGGCCGCAATGCGATACACCGTTGAAGTAGCCGAAGGAAACCGGAAAGAACCAGAATCCGTCATGATGCCGGTATACAAACAAGCCGCCACGTCTTTATTGATCAGTTCGCCCTCGCCGAGTTCGTTCTTGATAAAATCGTAAACCAATTGGGCCGCGGCGCAGGCATTGATATTCCAATGGCGATAATCGTCAAAATCTTCGGGATCCAAGTGATGGTCTATCATCAGCTTCAACCCAGGCGCCTTACGGATATGTTCGCCCAGCTCATTGATCCTGCTCAGCGTATTAAAGTCTAAGCAGAAAATCAAGGCCGCCTCATTAACCAGCTGTATCGATTTTTCCGTTGCCTCGGTATAGATGATGACGTTAGAATTGTTCGGCATCCAGTGCAGGAAATCAGGATAATCGGTTGGCGTAATCACTTGGACGTGATGGCCCTTCTGAATTAAAAAAGCATATAGACCTAAAGACGAGCCCATTGCATCGCCATCGGGTTTGTGATGCGTAGTGATCACAATTTTTTGTGGCGTAGCCAACAACGTTTTTAATTCGGAAATGGATATCATAATTTTTTCGCCAGCAAAGCTAATGATTTTAGGTTTAATTGGTAGCTTTTATTCTTTCGGCCTTTAATATTAAGCGAAGAAAGTGTATTTTTGCAAAAAATTTGAAACAAATATAAAAATGGCTACAAATAGAACATTTACAATGATTAAGCCTGATGCAGTTGCAAACGGGCATATCGGCGCAATCATTAATGATATTACCAATGCAGGATTTAAGATCATTGCCTTGAAATACACCAAATTGACTCCAGAATCGGCTGGCGAGTTTTATGCCGTACACAAAGCGCGTCCTTTTTACAACGACTTGGTAAGCTTCATGTCGTCAGGCCCTATCGTTGCGGCCATCTTGGAGAAAGACAATGCCATTGAAGATTTCAGGAACCTGATCGGTGCAACCAACCCAGCTGAAGCTGCTGAAGGAACCATCCGTCAGAAATACGCCAAATCTATCGATGCCAATGCTGTTCACGGTTCTGATTCGGACGAGAACGCACAAATCGAAGGCGATTTCTTCTTCACCGCTGCAGAGCGTTTCTAAGCAACAAGAATTTTAAGGGATACGTCACTCGGACATAAGTTCTGGGTGACGTATTTTTTTGTAGGTACTTTTATTTTGTATCTTTCGGCTTTTAAAACTAATTAATGAAGAAAATATTTATAGCCGCTCTAGTCGCAACAGTTGGATTGAGCGCCAATGCCCAAACCAAGGGAAAAGCAGCCACCGCAAAAAAGCCTGGGACTACTGCAAAGCCCATTGCCAAACCAGTTTTTAAAACCAATACCGATTCGGCCAGTTATGCTTTGGGCCTCAATGTAGCCAACAGTTTCAAATCTGGTGGCGTAAGCAACCTTAACTACGAATTGTTCAGCAAAGGGCTTAAAGATGTTTTTGCCAGTGCCAATCCATCGCTTAGCCAAGAACAATGCCAGCAAGCCGTAACCAGGTTTTTTGAAGAAGCCGGAAAAGAGAAATATGGCGCTGCCATTAACGAGGGCAAAACCTTTTTTGCCAAAAACAAAGCCAAAGCAGGTGTTCAAACCACTGCCAGCGGCCTGCAATACGAAGTTATTACGCAAGGAACCGGCAACAAACCCAAGGCTACAGACCGGGTTACCGTTCATTACAAAGGCACCTTGCTAAACGGAACACAGTTCGATAGCTCATACGATCGTGGAGAACCGGCTACCTTTGGCCTTAACCAGGTCATTGCTGGCTGGACCGAAGGCCTGCAACTAATGCCAGAAGGTTCAAAATTCCGTTTCTTTATCCCTCAAAACCTGGCCTATGGCTCGAGGACAATGGGCAACATCCCTCCTTTCAGCGCCTTGATTTTTGAAGTGGAATTGATTAAAATCGAACAATAGGAAACTATTTCTGGCCTTTGCTGTTGTATAGAAAAATCAGCTCGCCATGAACAAATACTTTCCTTTGGCCTTTATTGCACTCGCCTGCACAACCTTGAGCAGCTGCGAACTTGTAGAAGGCATATTCAAAGCCGGCGTTTGGACCGGTATTATCGTAGTCGTCATTGTATTGGCCTTAATCATATGGCTAATTTCAAAGATATTCGGCAGTAGAGACTAAGCCTCAAATCCCGTTGGAAACTTCGGGATTTTTTTGTCCTATAAAAAAATGATTTCGGTAATGACTTCCGAACCGGCGCGTTCGTTCAGCTTCTGGATAATGCCGGTACGCACCATCAACAGTTCGTTTTTAATTACCGATGATTCGATGCGTACAAACAGCTTCCGTTGGCTTACATAAATCTGGGTCGTTCTGTTGGCTACCGCCGTGCCCATCAGCTCAGGCCAATACGCCACCACGCCGGTCTCGTCGTATTTGCCACGCAAACGGTAAACCGAAAGCATTTTGGTCAAGGCTTCCTTGAGGGTGATATCGTTGGGTTTACGCATGGCTGATCGTTCCGTTGGCTACTTCGAACAAAGTTACGTTAACATGAATGGCATTAAAAATAGAATTTACTCTTTCTTTGCTGGTATCGGTGATAAAGAGCTGGCCAAAATCATGGTGCGAAACCATTTCCATGAGCTTGTGTACCCTTAAATCGTCGAGTTTGTCGAAAATATCGTCCAACAGCAGCAACGGTTTAAAGCCTTTCGATTTCTGCAGGTAGCTGTATTGTGCCAGCTTCAAGGCAATGAGGAATGATTTCTGTTGCCCTTGCGACCCGAACTTCTTTAAAGGCATATCCCGGATGGCAAACAAAAGCTCGTCTTTATGGATACCGGTGGTGGTCCGTTCGAGCAAACGGTCTTTTTCTATCGACTGGGCCAGCAGCTGTGCAAAATCCTGCTCGTTCAGCTGCGATTGGTAAATCAGCGATACTTGCTCGGCATCGCCGCTGATGTAGCTGTAGTGCTGGTTAAACAGCGGAATAAAATCGGCCAAAAACTGCTTGCGCTTTTCGAAAATCCTGGTACCCGACTGCACCAATTGTTCGTTTAATATCTCCAGCAGGGCAACATCCAGCTTGCGGGTGGCGGCCACCTGTTTCAACAGGGCGTTCCGGTTAAGCAGGTGCTTGTTGTAAACGATCAGTTCGTCCAGGTAATCGGCATCGGTCTGCGAAATTACATTGTCTATAAACCTTCTCCGCTCTTCGCTGCCATCCATCACCAGGTTAATATCATAGGGCGAAATCATGACCAATGGAAAAAGCCCAATATGGTTGGCTAGTTTGTCGTACTCTTTTTTGTTGCGCTTAAACTGTTTTTTCTGGTTGCGCTTAAGGCCACAGGTAATCTTTTCGTTTTTGTCCTTTCGGTCAAAATCGCCTTGCACCAAAAAAAGTTCTTCGTCGGTTTTGATCTGTTGGCTGTCTATGGGATTAAAATAGCTTTTGCACAGGCATAGATAATGCACCGCATCGAGCAGATTGGTTTTTCCGGCTCCGTTGTTGCCCACAAAGGCATTTACGGTTTTAGAAAAACTAAGCTCGGCCGTTGCATAGTTTTTAAAGTTGAGCAGGGTAATATTTTTAAGCCACATATAATGGTGTCAAAGTTACTTTTTTTAACGGTGCGAATTGACTAAAGTTGGCCTCCTATTTAATTTTTATGCAGCAAAAATGTTCAACGTTGATATTTGAGCATAGCGACGCTGTTTTGATAAGAGAAAGTGACTGTTCAAACCCAGAAAACGCAACCGAATGGGGAGCTGAACAAATTGGCAACTGAGTTTTAAACAGGCTCTTTACTAAATAGTTAAAAAAGGGGTTGATACTTCCATTGA
>JBCNPG010000338.1:0-4330 GCA_039593445.1 Pedobacter sp. | reverse complement strand
CTTTCATAAACCTTTACTTGGGCACCTTGTAGCTGCAGCAGCCTGGCCAAGGTTAAGCCACCTGGTCCGCCACCAATTATGGCTATATTTTTTTGGGTATCTAACATTGTCATTGAAATTAGTTAGGCAAAACTATTCCTTTGGCAATGCAGAAAATTGAATAAATCGGTCGTTTTTGTTTTTGTTGAGTTCTTTGGGCGCAACGCCAGCGTATTTTTTTACGGTTCGTATAAAATGCGCCTGATCGGCAAAATTTTGTTCGGGAAAGAATTTCCCTGCCTTGATTTGACCAAGGGATGCCCTAAACCTGAGGATATTGCAGTAGGTTTTAAGCGAAAGCCCAAACCATTGGTTAAAATAGCGGTTAATCTGCCTGCTGCTCCAATGCACCTTGTCGGCCATTTCATGAACTGTCAAATCGCCATGACTATCGTAGATGAGGCCAAACAAGGCCAATTTTCTAGGGTCAGGTTCTTTGGTTGGCAAGGTTTTGATCTTCTCCGAAATCCGATCGCACCAGGCGTCAAAATCGTCAAGATCGGCGCTCGATATTCCCCAAAAATCATCTGGCAGGCGCATGCCGCCGTTGAGCAACGATGCCACTGAGTGTTTCAATACATATTCGGCACCCAGTAATTTGAAACTCACTGCAAATGTTAAGGTCTGGGGTGCAATAACCACATTTGAAGGATGGCTTTCTAAACCCAAGAGCACAATATGGAAAGGTTCTGTAGCCGTTTTCGAAAAGAACAGGTCTATCCTGCCATCGGGCATAATACTGACCGTTTTTTCCTCGTCAGTGGTATTGGACAACAGCCAAAAACTTTCTACCCAATTGGCCAGCGATGCCTCTGGCTTTTTAGATCGGTATGTAATTCCAGCTATCAAATTGAGGCGGTTTGCAGCCACATGGGTTTGTGCTTCAATATCTCCTGGTGTACGCTGCAATGCTCATCATGCGCACCTGGCAGGTAACCGATGCTCATCAAAAATTCGTTTACGATCTCGCCGCCAGTAAACTTAAAAGTCTTTTTGAACAGCTTTACCCATTCTTCCTTTGTTTTGGGATGATGATGTTCAATCCATTTTTCAAAAGAACCGAATTCCTCTTGCAGTTTTAAGATGGTCTTGGCATTTTCGATGGCCGCGTTCACTTTCAGCCGATTGCGGATAATCCCAGGATCGGCCAACAGCCTTTCACGATCCGCTTCGGTATAAGCCGCTACTTTTTTGATGTCGAAATTGCTGTAGGCTTTTCTAAAACCTGCTTCTTTTTTAAGGATAGTTTCCCAACTCAGGCCAGCCTGGTTGATTTCGAGCACCAAACGGCCAAACAGTTCATCGTCATGATGTATGGGAAAACCATAATGGTTATCATGGTAGTTTTTATGGAGCGCCTTTCTGTCGGCGGTCATGGTTTCTATGGCTGTGCAATACGACATATTTTAGGGGTTAAGCAATTCTGACTATCCAAAAATAAGAAAACGACAGCTATTTGGCGCCATGGCTTATAAAAAGAAAAGCCTCCAATTAACTTGAAGGCTTCTCCGTTTATTGAATAAATACTACAGCATCATACCGCCTGAAACTTCGATGCGCTGACCGTTGATCCAACGGCCGGCTTCGCTGCAAAGAAAGGCAACTACGCCGCCAATATCTTCGGGCTGACCTACCCTGCCCAATGCGGTAACGCTGGCCACGCCTTTATTTACTTCGGCATTATCTCTTACCACACCGCCACCAAAATCGGTTGCAATAGCACCAGGAGCTACTACATTAACGGCAATGCCTCGGCTACCCAATTCTTTGGCCATGTACCTGCTCAGGGTTTCGATAGCGCCTTTCATCGAGCCATAGGCTGCCTTGCCCGGAAAGCTAAAGCGGGCCAATCCGCTTGAAATGTTGATGATGCGGCCACCATCGTTAAGTAATGGCAATGCTTTTTGACTTAAAAAGAAAACACCTTTAAAGTGGATGTTCATCAATTCGTCGAAAACCTCTTCGGTTGTTTCGGCAAACGATTGGTCGGCGCCAATACCGGCATTGTTGATTAGAAAATCGAATTTATCGGTATTGAATTTTTCCTTAAGCTTGGCGCCTACCTGTGCAAAAAAATCGTCGAAGGTTTTCGATTGGCCTACATTAAGCTTTAACGCAATTGCTTTTTGGCCCAATTCTTCGATCTGTTTTACGACAGCTTCAGCCTCTTCGTGCTTGCTGTTGTAGGTAAGGATAATATCGATACCGTTTTTGGCAAGGTTAAGTACCATATCTTTTCCCAATCCGCGGCTACCGCCGGTTACCAGTGCAATTTTATTTTGTTCCATTGTTTTTATTGATTTAACAAGTCAAAATTACAAGCAAAAATCTATCTGCTGTTTGCAAACATCAATCCATTATTTGCAAAATTCAAATCTCCATCACGACCTGAACTTTAAGGGCGACATATCCGTCTGCTTTTTAAAGAAGTTCGAAAAATGTGCAACCTCTTCAAAACCTAAGCTGTAAGAAATTTCAGATACGTTCCATTCCGTTTGTTTGAGCAATATTTTGGCTTCCTGTACCAGTCGCTTGCCGATCAATTCGGAAGTTGTTTGTCCCGTATGCTCTTTCAGCACCTTATTAAGATGATTTACATGAACGGCCAGGCGATCGGCATAGTCTTTTGGTGTACGCAACTTGAGCGTCTGCTGAGGCGATTCGATGGGAAATTGGCGTTCCAACAATTCTGCAAAAAGCGACGAAACCCTAGCCGAAGCACTGTGTGCCGGATAAAGTGCGGTAGCGGGCTGCAGTTTTTGACCATAATGGATAAGTTCGATCACATAGTTGCGCAAGAGGTCGTATTTGAAGGCGTAATCAGACGACAGCTCCTTGTGCATCTTCTCAAATATATTCCTGATTTCCAAAGCACTTTCATCGCTTACCTCAAATACCGGATAACCTCCTACTTTAAAAATAGGCAGTTCATCCAACTGTACACCGCTTTTGGCAGGCGCTAAAAAATCGGCCGTAAAAATACAGAAATGGCCTGCCTGCTTATCGTCTTGAGGCAGCCAATGATATGGAATTTTAGGCGTAGCAAACAATAGCGCATTTTGCTCAATATCGATAACCTTATCGGCATACTCGGCCCTATTGCGGCCATTGATCAAACTGATCTTGTAATAAGCCCTTCTGTTGTAAGGCATAAAGGCCTTTTCTTGGCGCTTCTTAAAAAGCTCGTTGGTATCAAATACATTGAAATGCCCGATCTCCTTGTTAATGCCCTCGGGCAGCAAGGCCATCAAATCGTTATTGGCGCCACGGCCAATCTGCTGGTAAAAATCTTCCAATGAATCCATCTTGCTCCTATTTGTAAAAATCAAATTTAAGCAAAGCAATACATATTAAGTATTTTCAGGTGTGATATTACAACGCCATAATAACAAAAACCCTACAGTTGTTTCTTTTGAAATACGCCCTCTACCCTTTCCTTATAGCTTGAGCTGATGGGAATAAACGATTGGTCTTGCAACAAAAGACTATCGTTTCTGAGGAATTTGATTTGTTTTACAGCCACCATGTAAGATTTGTGCGTGCGTACAAAAAATGCTTCAGGCAAAAGCTCTTCTAATTTGGCCATGGTTATCAATGCCGTAAACTGTTCTGTTGGGGTTACAATTTTCATGTAATCTTTGCTGGCCTTGATGTAAACAATAGCCGAAAGCTCGATCCGGCAGCTGCCTCTGTTTTTTTCCCTCACTACAAGCCAAGGTCCTTCTGTATTGGTGGCTATTTCCGTAGGTCTTAACAAAGCTTGCACTTTCTGGATAGCCTGCTGAAACCTGGTCAGCGAAAAGGGCTTTAACAAATAATCTACCACCCCCAAATCGAAACCCTCTAAAGCATGCTCGCCATAAGCGGTAGTAAAAACAACTTTAGGCGGCTTGGTTAACGCTTTTAAAAAAGTAAGTCCATTGACCAAAGGCATTTCTATATCCAAAAAAATGAGGTCGATAGGATGTTGTTCCAGCTTGGAAAAAGCCTCTAAAGCATTGCGACAGGTGGCCACCAGCATTAATCCTGAAGTATTGGCAATGTACTCTTCCAGAATCTGCCGGGCAATCAGTTCATCGTCAACAATAAGGCAGCGAATCATAGGGCTAATTGATTATTAGGGTCAGATTTACCGTAAATATATTATTGTTGTGGCTAATTTCAAGCTTGTATTGGTTGGGATAATACAATTCCAGCCTCTGTTTTACATTGGCTATGCCCACGCCGCCATACCTTTCTTCGCTAGTGAGCTGTTTCATAACGTCGTTGCTTAAGCTAAATGTAAGTTCGT
>JBCNPG010000337.1:0-4348 GCA_039593445.1 Pedobacter sp. | reverse complement strand
ACCAAATACATCGCAGATTGCGATTTTGCTCTTGTAGCCATTAAAAACCCCGAAAAATACGAACCCATCAACATGGGCTTTTACATTAACAGCCCCAACCGAGATTACTTTCCGGCATTAACTGCCGATGGTCAAACCATCATATTTACACGAGTGGTTAATGGCAATGAAGATTTCTATGTTTCGACCAAAAAAAACAACGAATGGCAAAAAGCGCAACCATTGAGCAACAACATCAATACGCCCAACTATAACGAAGGTGCGCAATCGATTTCTCCCGATGGGAAGTACCTGTTTTTTACGGGTTGCAATCGCCCCGATGGCATGGGCCGCTGCGATATTTATGTATCGAGAAAAGAAGGCAACGACTGGGGAAAAGCCATTAACCTGGGCAGGGTTATCAATTCGGAATATTGGGAATCGCAGCCCTCTATCAGTCCAGATGGAAGCACGCTTTATTTTGTAAGCAACAGACCGGGTGGCCAGGGTGGCTACGATATTTGGAAAAGTACGCTCACCGACGATGGGCAATGGACCACACCGGTTAATTTGGGTCCAAATATCAATACGCCTTACGACGAGAACACGCCTTTTATGCACGCCGATGGCAAAACGCTTTACTTCTCTTCCGATGGCTGGCCTGGCTTGGGCAACAAAGACATCTTCTACAGCCGAATGAACAACCAGGGAGAGTTTGCTAAACCTATCAATTTAGGCTATCCCATCAATACTTTTAATGAAGAAATTGGACTTATTGTTACTGCCGATGGTACAGAAGGCCTATTCTCGTCGAACATGACTAACGGTGGCTTTGGCGATTTGGATATCTATCATTTTAAGATGCCGGAAAAAGACAAGCCTTTGCCGGTTACCTACGTAAAGGGAATTGTAGAGGACAAAGAAACCAAGCAATTGCTGGAGGCCAATGTAATGATCATCGATTTGAAGACCAGCAATGCCGTATTTAACGATTACACCTCCAACGAAACAGGCGATTTCTTAGCCGTAATGCCTATCGGAAGCAACTATTCTTTTAACGTGGAAGCCAACGGCTATTTGTTCTATTCGCAACATTTCGAACTAAAGCCGACCAATGCCAATAAGCCTTACGAAGTAGAAATCCTGATGGATAAGATCAAGGTAGGTGGAGAAGTAACCATGCACAACATCTTTTTCGACACCAATAAGTACGAACTCCTGCCCGCTTCTATGGTAGAGCTGAATCTTTTGACCGAACTGCTCAAAAACAACGAAAACGTGGCGATAGAAATACAAGGCCATACCGATAATGTAGGCGATGACAAAATGAACCAGACATTGTCTGAAAACAGGGCGAAGGCCGTTTACGATTTTCTGGTTAAAAACGGAATTTCCAGCAAGCGCCTCACTTTTAAAGGCTATGGCGAAACCAAGCCCCGTTTTGACAACAATACCGAAGAGGGCCGACAACAAAACCGCAGAACAGAATTCAGAATAACCAAAAACTAGTATGTCACAAAATTTCAACAACCACAGACGCTTTTATCCGCCTTACCATTTCTTTACGATTCCATTGACCCTTATCGGCCTGGGCTTTGCTATCTATGCGCTCATCAAAAACACTAATCTCACCCATGTGCTGATTGTTTGGGCCTTTTTACTCATAGGCTTGGTGGGACTTTTTTCGCGCTTCTTTGCCCTTAAAGCCCAAGACCGCGCGGCCAGGGCCGACGAAAGACTGCGTTATTACATCCTAACCGGAAAAATGTTGCCCACTTCCTTGCGGATGGGACAGATTTTGGCCTTGCGCTTTGCCAGCGACGAAGAGTTTCCAGCTTTGGTAGAAAAGACTTTGGCCGAACAACTCTCTCCTACCGAAATCAAAAAGGCCATTAAAAACTGGCGTGGCGATTACCATAGGATTTAACGAATTAGGGTTTACGATTGTAGAAGGTTCGGTTATCCCAAATAATATTTTTGATTCTGATACAAGAGGAATCTATTAAACGATAGCTTGCCTAATTCTAATCAATTTCACCAACAACTCTTCCAATAAAGCTAAATTTAACATGTTCGCGCCATCAGATTTGGCATTGGCCGGATCAGGATGGGTTTCGATAAACAAACCATCGGCACCTACGGCAATAGCTGCTTTGGCAATGGTGGTAATGAGTTCGGGCTTGCCGCCAGTTACGCCGCTGCTTTGGTTAGGCTGTTGCAAAGAGTGCGTGCAATCCATCACTACCGGTACGCCAAAACCTTGCATTTCAGGCAAGCCGCGGTAATCTACAATCAGGTCCTGATAGCCGAATGTATTGCCACGATCGGTCAAAATCACGCGGTTGTTACCCGAATCATTGATTTTCTCTACGGCAAATTTCATTGAACCTGCCGAGAGGAACTGGCCTTTTTTTACATTGACCACTTTACCCGTTTGTGCGGCGGCAATAAGCAAATCGGTTTGGCGGCATAAAAAAGCCGGAATTTGCAATACATCAACATAAGCCGCGGCCATGGCGGCCTCTCCGCTTTCGTGAATGTCGGTTACGGTCGGTATATCGAAGGTCTTGCCTACTTTTTCTAAAATCTTTAATGCCTTTTCATCGCCGATGCCAGTAAAGGAACTGCCTTTGCTTCTGTTGGCCTTACGGTATGACCCTTTAAAAATATAGGGGATGTTCAGCTTATCGGTTATCGTAACGATTTTCTCTGCAATGCGCAGGGCAATATCCTCGCCTTCTATGGCACAAGGGCCAGCCATTAAAAAGAAATTATTCGAATCCTGGTGTTTGAGTTTTTCTATGTTTAGCATCTTGAGATGTGGGTATTGAGATATGAGTATTGAGAGGTGAGATGTGAGATGTGAGATGTGAGTATTGAGAGGTGAGATATGAGCATGGTTTCCACCTCAAATCTGTGTCTCAAATCTCATATCTAGCGTCTCAAGTCTCCTATTTAGTTTCCTAGTTCTGACATGAATTTGATACGCATCAGCTGTATTTCTTCACGGGTATAATCGTTTTCGCCCAAATCGCTTAAGGCTTCGTCAATCGAATCGTTATCGGCCGACCGGAAGTAGTCAAATACTTCATCTTGCCTGTCTTCGTCTATTACTTCATCAACAAAGTAGGAAAGATTAAGTTTGGTTCCAGAGTTCACAATGGCTTCCACCTCTTTCAAAATATCAAAATACGTTAAGCCTTTAGAACGGGCAATATCTTCCAAACCGATTTGGCGGTCAATATTTTGGATAATCGATACCTTGAGCGCCGATTTATTGGCCTGGGTCTTGATCACCAGGTCAATTGGCCTTTCGATATCGTTGTCTTCTACATACTTTTTGATCAATTCGATAAACGGACTGCCAAATTTAAGCGCCTTGCCATTGCCGACACCGGAAATCTGCTTCAGCTCTTCCATCGAAATCGGATAGTGCGTGCACATCTCTTCCAACGAAGGATCCTGGAAAACCACAAAAGGGGGCACGTTTTTCTGTTTGGCAATTTTCTTGCGCAGGTCTTTCAGCAAGCCCAACAATTGGGTATCCAACGCACCCGTGCCCTGCTTTACTTCCTCTTCATCATCCTCGCCAATATTATCCAGCTGTTCATTCAGGATAAATTTGAGGCTGTATGGGTTTTCTATAAAATCCTTACCTATTTTAGTGAGGTGCAATAAACCATAGTTGTCGATATCTTTGGCAACAAAGTTGTTCAGCACGGCCTGTCTGATCAGCGATTTCCATAACAATTCGCCATCTTCCTTGCCCTGTCCAAATTCAGGCAGCTTATTTTGCTCGTAAGCAATGGTTTGTGCGGTTTCGTTGCCCATAAAGATATTGAGCAAGTGCGCATCGTCAAACTTCTGTCCGGTACTTTCAATGAGCTTGAGCAAAGTAAGCAAATGCGTTTCCGCTTCGAACTGCTGTTTGGGCTTTTTACAGTTGTCGCACATGCAGTTACAGCCTGTTTCGTTAAAGTTCTCGCCAAAATAATGCAGGATCTGCTTACGGCGGCAAACCCCCGATTCGGCGTAATCGATTACTTCTTTGAGGATTTGCGTACCGATTTCGCGCTCGGATACCGGCTTGTCTTTCATGAACTTGGCCAGCTTATCTACGTCCTTCTGCGCATAAAAGGCAATACAAACGCCTTCGCCTCCGTCACGTCCGGCCCTACCCGTTTCCTGGTAATAGCCTTCCATGCTTTTCGGAATATCGTGGTGGATCACAAAGCGTACATCGGGCTTGTCGATCCCCATGCCAAAGGCAATAGTAGCCACGATCACCTCTACATCTTCCATCAAGAACTTATCTTGTGTTTCGGCACGCACTTTCGCCTCCAAACCCGCATGGTATGGCAAAGCCTTG
>JBCNPG010000336.1:0-4359 GCA_039593445.1 Pedobacter sp. | reverse complement strand
AGGTCCGGAACGTTTTTTCCGGCCATGCGATTTTTTCTTCTGTTTGCTTAGAAAAATATTTACCGAATCCAGGAGCAGGAGCTCGCTCAAATCGGCCGTGGGAGGCGTACAGAGGATCTGTCCTTCAAATCCCATCCTGATCAAGGTAGGCAGGTTGCCCGAATGGTCAATATGGGCATGCGTTAAAATTACCACTTCAATGCTGCTGGGGTCGGAGGGGAAATGTTGGTTTTCGTCTAGATAAGTACCTTTTTCATAGTCAAGTCCACAATCTATCAATATATTGTAACCCTCGGTCTGCAATAAACTCATGCTGCCCGTTACTTGCTGGGCAGCGCCCCATACGCTTAATTTCATCTCAGTTAGATTCTCCGCTAAAGTGGACAAGATATTCATTTTTGCGGTTCAAACAAAACCCTAAAAAGCCAATTGCCAATATGGTGTGTAAAAAAAATATACTTAAACAAAAATGCCTTTTCAGCTGTTTTTTAATAGAAATGAGCCTGTATTTTTTAAATAGTTGAATTTGGAATTTACATTTTGGCATCATTTTTTCAATGGTTGGTATAAATTAAATCTAATTATTATGAAAAGGATAATCGCAATAGTTGCCTTAGCAACAGTTTTAGCTTCTTGTGGCAATAGAGCCAAAGAGGAGGCATTGGCTAAACAACAGGCCATCGCTGCCGTAAAAGACAGCTTGAAATTAGATAGTTTTAAAAGGGCAGAAGAAGCCAATAAACAACGCCTGATCGAAGAAAAGCACCAGGCAGAATTAGCAGCTGCCAGAAGAAGTGCTACAACCACGTACTCGTCTAGTGGTACTACAACCACCTCATCGGCTGGAACTACTGCAGCAGCCAAGAAAAAAGGTTGGAGCGATGCCGCCAAAGGTACTGCAATTGGTGCCGGCGTAGGTGCATTGGGTGGTATTTTAATCGATAAAAACAATGCCAGAGGTGCTATTATTGGTGGCTTGGCTGGCGCCGGTGCCGGTTATGCCATTGGTAGGGCCGAAGACAGGAAAAGCGGTAGGGTACAAAAACAATAATATATTAATCTAGCTATGTTGAAGCCCGGTTCGTGAAAGAACCGGGCTTTTTTTGTGGTAAAAAAGACACTGGCCTAACAATAGGAGCATTGTACCCTAATGAAATTGTATCTATCATTGTAAGTGATTTCAAACTGATCAAAATGTACCTGTTGCTGCTTATTGTTTTAACGCTCGTTATATTTACTTACGTTGTGCTCCAACTTCCCGTTTTCGGCCGCCTACCCAAAGGCGCAAGGCTCGATAAGCTGAAACAGCTGCCTAATTATGGCAATGGCGCCATCGAAAACCTTTCGCCAACACCAACCAAGCCAGAAGACGTTTCTTGGTGGCAGATGCTATCTAAGGTAATCAAAGGCAATATAAACGGTGTGCCTCCAAAAGCTATCGTGCCATCAGCTCCAGATTTTTCGCGTTCAGAATCACTGAAAATTACCTGGTTTGGACATTCCTCATACCTCATTCAGGTAGATGGCCTTAATCTGCTGGTCGATCCGGTTTTTAGTGCCAGGACATCGCCTTTTCAGTTTATAGGAACCAAAAACTTTCCAGGTACCGATTTCATAAAGGCCGAAGACCTGCCTCCACTGGATATTGTGCTGATTACTCATGATCATTACGACCATTTGGATTACGGAACGATTTTAAAGCTAAAAGACAAAACCAAGCATTTTATAACTTCATTGGGGGTAGGAAGCCATTTAGAGCGATGGGGCATCAAACCCGATCAGTTAACCGAGTTGGCCTGGGGCGAAAAGGTGGAACTTATGGGCCTGAGCTTTATTGCTGCACCTGCAAGACATTTTACTGGCCGAAAATTTAAGCGCAACCAAACCCTATGGTCGTCCTTCGTGCTCAAAACCAAAACGCAGCAATTGTATTTAGGCGGAGATTCGGGCTATGACACCCATTTTAAGAACATCGGACAGACTTATGGCCCTTTTGACTTGGCCATTCTCGAATGTGGGCAATACAATGACATGTGGCCATATATCCATATGTTTCCCGAAGAAGTGGTCCAAGCCAGTATCGATCTCGGTGCGCAATGCCTGCTACCCGTACATTGGGGCAAATTCAAGTTGGCGATCCACAACTGGGATGATCCGATTAAGAGAGTGGTAGCAAAAGCCGAAGAATTAGGCATAAAGCTGGCTACGCCTCGATTGGGGCAAACATTTAGCTTGGAAAACCGGCCCCAAACCGCTTGGTGGAAAGAATTATAAATTGTTTAAGTGAACAATTGCCCCTAGATTAGTGTTTGTAAAGAAAGCTAAACCACATCCCATGAAAACCGATCTTGTTGAAATATTCCAAACCATCAGGGCTTCGCTGCAGCCCTATGCCGCCAAAGGTTTTGCCGTTCGAAACAATACCGAAACCGTTTATGAACTTTGGAGCGAGCAGGAGGTAGAGATAACGGGCAGGAAGTATGATGAGGTATTTTTTGCCAGCGTATGCATATTGAAGAACAGCGTGGGTTTTTACTTGATGCCGATTTACATCGAACCGGAGTTGAAGGCGCTTCTACAGCCCGATCTGCTCAAGTTGCTGAAGGGCAAATCCTGCTTCCATGTAACCAAACTGAGCGACGAATTATTGAATCATATTGTAGATGCCTTGGTAACAGGTTTTACGCTTTATAAACAAAAAGGGTGGGTTTAAATGCGTTTTGGCAGGAAGATGTTTTTTTAACTGTACAGGCATTTCAACATGATATAGAATGGCTGCCCCCGGCACCTTACTGTATTTTACAATGCAGCAAACAGTTTTTTATTCATTTGGTGCCTTTAGACCAGCAGTTTGATCCTGAACAGCTCATTGCTTTACAGCTTCGCTACCAAGAAGAAAACAAGCAACTGGTCCATTTATGGGAAGATGTTTGGTTGGCCAGAAGGGCACAGGTGCTCATGCGCATCAAATCCTTTTTAGGTTTAAACCAGACTTATCACGGTCGGCAGGTGCAGCTTGTAGAAATCGACTCAAAAACCGCGCAACACTTTTTAGATGCCCATCATTTGCAGGGCTATATCAATGCCAAATACCACTATGGGCTAACTTATCATGACGAATTGCTGGCAGTGGCAAGTTTCAGTGGAACAAGGCTTATGAAAACAAAAGGGCCTGATTATCAATCGGCAGAACTGGTTAGGTTTGCTTCGGCTAATGGATTGACCATCGCAGGCGGGTTGAGCAAGCTGATCAAACATTTTGCCAAACAGCTCAAACCTAATGATCTGATGACTTACGCAGATAGAGACTGGTCGCTGGGCAAAGGTTATGATAAATTGGGCTTCAGCTGTGCCAATGCCACAGAACCTGCATATTTGTACGTAAACAGCGCAACGCTGGTCAGGTATTTTCCACATCGGCTGCCCTCTAAAATATTATTGGAGTTTGAAGCCCAAAAAGACTTAAATTTGGATGATTTTTTAGCTTTTAACAGTTTTGTGAAGCTATTTAACACAGGCAACCTAAAATACTACCTCTATTTTTAAATGCAGGCACATCCATTGCTGATTATATTGGGCCCAACGGCCTCTGGCAAAACCAAGCTGGCTGTTGCTGTAGCCGACCGGTTAAATGGTGAAATCATCAGTGCCGATAGTCGTCAGGTGTTTAAGGGAATGGATATCGGAACAGGTAAAGATCTGAATGAATACCAAATTAGTGGAAAGCATATTCCCTACCATTTGATTGATATTAAAAACGCTGGTGAGCGGTATCAGGTTAACGCCTTTAAAGACGATTTTTATCAAGCGCTGGAACAAATCGTGCAGCGCAAACATTTGCCGGTGTTATGTGGTGGGACAGGGATGTACATCCATAGTTTGTTGCAAAACCACGAACTGACCGCCGTTCCGGTTAACGAAACCCTGCGGACTGCGCTTTTGCCCTTATCAAAAGGAGCGCTACAAGATAGAATTAACCAATTTCCGGAAAATTTAAGAGCGAAAGTCGATTATTCTTCGTCTAAAAGACTGATCAGGGCCATAGAAATCGCCACCTATCTTGAAAGCAATCCCTTGCCACGGCAAAGCAGGCCTGCGCTCAAGCCCCTGGTTATTGGTTTAGACAGCGAGGTAGAGTTGCGCAGGAAAAGAATTCTGGAGCGTTTGCAAGTGAGATTGAACGATGGTTTGATTGCAGAGGTGGAAGGTCTGCTCCACAATGGCGTATCAGCCGAAATGCTTGCTTTTTATGGTCTTGAATATAAGTTTGTAGGTGCTTACCTGCAAGGTGAAATGGATTTGGCAACCCTGCAAGAAAGGCTCGGTATCGCAATTTGCCAGTTTGCCAAAAGACAGATG
>JBCNPG010000335.1:0-4361 GCA_039593445.1 Pedobacter sp. | reverse complement strand
ATACCCGCCATTGCGTAAATTCCATCTCGATGAATTTCGTACCTGATAAAAAGCAATAACAATATCACTTAACGAACACAAATGCCTGGCAAAAGCCGGGCATTTGTCGTTAAAACACCTTTGATGGTTTGTGTAATAGCTACAAAATATGCTGTAGGTTAATAGGGTATGGCCTGTTCATCAGGGTGAAAAATGGATTGTTGGCCGAGGAGAACCTGTTGGTCTGTAGGGATGTTTAGCCGTACGGATCCTGTCAAAAGTGCGCAGAATAGGCCAAATGGCAAGATTATTGCAAGCTAGCCAATGCCCAACAAAGGGAGATAAACAAACAGGTTGTGGCCAAACTGCTCATATTTTGTATATTTGCCATCCGCTTAACAAAATGATAATGCACACGTTAGGTTTTGTAGCGTAAACGAATGTATATTTTGGTGATGGGCGGCTTAGGCTGGCCAACAAACAAAAAATTAACAGATGAAATATCATTTACAGCTGCTCGTGCTCTGCTGCTTTGCTTCTTTTGCGCTCAATGCACAAGAAGTACCAACCAAGGCAAGCGATACCACCAAACAGATCATATTGGCAACCTATTATGCCAAAAAATTCGAAGGCCGTAAAACGACCAGTGGCGAAAGATACCGCGCGAAGAAATTTACGGCTGCCCACCGTAGCCTGCCATTTGGCACTATCATCAAGGTGAAAAACCTGGTTACCGGCAAAACCGTTGAGGTAAAAGTAAATGATCGTGGGCCCTTTAACCGCAAGTTTTCGTTAGACATTTCGCAGGGAGCAGCCAAGGCCCTGGGCATTTACAAACTGGGTTATGCCCGTGTGGAAATCGCCTACGTAAAGCCCGACTGACGCACTCCAAAAAAGAGTGTTACAACAAGGTTTTTAAAATTATTAACACTCATTTTAATTTACTAAGTCCTTAAAAAGAAATAATTAGCTTTTTTCTGTGTCGTTTCTGACAAAAAACTGATGAAAAATCAGGGCGAATCGAACAAGATGTTAACAACTTTGTGGCCTAAAAAAGGGGTCAACATTTATATTTGTTAAACAAAGTTCTTTAAAAAGAATCCACTCCGAATATTATTTAAGTACTTCATATTTAGTTGGTTAAAAAGCATTGAAAATCGAATGTTTTTTAAGTTTTCCAGCTGGATGCGGTTTGTCGGCGGTGGATATTTGATAAAGGCTTCCAGGATAAGGAGGACTCGCCAAGGAATCGGTTGTTAAAAGAGGTTCCGGCAGCGACGCCCCGAATAGAATTTGCTAAACGTTAAAAATCGAGCTAATGGAGAAGGAACAAGAATTACTATTAAAGGAAAACAAAGACCGCTTTGTGCTCCTCCCAATTAAATACCCTGCGATTTGGGAAATGTACAAGAAAAGCGAAGCCAGTTTTTGGACGGCCGAAGAAATCGATTTATCCGACGACCAAAAGCATTGGGATAACCTGAACAGTGGCGAGCGCCATTTCATTTCCCATATTTTGGCCTTCTTTGCCGCCAGCGATGGTATTGTTAACGAAAACCTGGCCGTAAATTTTATGAGCGAGGTGCAAATTCCAGAAGCACGCTGCTTTTATGGTTTCCAGATCATGATGGAAAACATCCATTCTGAAACCTATGCCTTGCTTATCGATACCTACGTTAAAGATCCGGAAGAAAAAGACCGTTTGTTCCATGCCATAGAAACTGTTCCTGCAGTGAAAAAGAAAGCAGAATGGGCCTTGCGCTGGATAGAGAATGGTAATTTTGCCGAGCGTTTGGTGGCTTTTGCTGCGGTAGAAGGCATTTTCTTCAGCGGCAGCTTCTGCTCTATCTTCTGGCTCAAAAAACGTGGACTGATGCCTGGATTGACATTCAGCAACGAATTGATCTCAAGAGACGAGGGTATGCACTGCGAATTTGCCTGTCTGTTGTACAGCATGCTCAAAGGCAAACTGAGCGAAGCGCAGGTACATACCATCATCAAAGATGCCGTAGAAATCGAAAAAGACTTCATTAGCGATGCCTTGCCGGTAAAACTTATCGGTATGAACGCCGATTTGATGAAGCAATACATCGAGTTTGTGGCCGACAGGTGGGTGGCCGAATTGGGCTACAAAAAAATCTACAACTCAACCAATCCATTCGATTTCATGGAGATGATCTCGCTGCAGGGCAAGACCAACTTCTTCGAAAAACGCGTGGGCGATTACCAAAAGAGTGGCGTGTTAACCGCGTCAGACAACAAGGCCTCGGCATTTTCGTTGGACGACGATTTTTAAAGGAAGCTTTGAGACAGCAGGTTTAAGGCCGAGGAATATACTCAAGTCTCAACTCTAAATACTAGTAAAAAATATTTTAAAACCAGGTGCCGCTATCGCAAGGTACGCACCATTAAATAATGATAGGATGTTTGTAATAAAAAGAGATGGCCGCCAAGAAGCGGTAAAGTTTGATAAGATAACTGCTCGCATTGAGAAGTTATGTTATGGTTTTAATGCAGAATTAGTAGACCCGATTGATGTAGCCAAGAAGGTAATCGAAGGGCTTTATGATGGTGTTACTACATCAGAACTTGATAACCTTGCGGCAGAAACAGCAGCTTCTTTAACTACAAAGCATCCAGACTACGCTTTGTTGGCATCGCGTATCGCCGTTTCTAACCTGCACAAAAATACCATCAAGTCGTTTTCTAAAACGATGGAGCTGCTGTACAATTATATCGATCCAAAAACCGACAAATCGGCTTCTCTAATTGCCGACGATGTTTGGGAAGTGATCAAAAACAACGCCGATATCCTAGATAGTACCATCATCTATGACAGAGACTTTGGCTTCGACTATTTTGGCTTCAAAACCTTGGAAAAATCCTATCTTCTCAAGGTAAATGGCCAAATTGTTGAACGTCCGCAACACCTGTTCATGCGTGTGGCCGTAGGTATCCACAAAGAAGATATCGATAGCGCCATCAAAACCTATAACCTGATGAGCGAGCGCTGGTTTACCCATGCTACACCAACCTTGTTCAATGCGGCTACGCCAAAACCTCAAATGTCGTCGTGTTTCTTGCTCACCATGCAAGACGACAGCATCGAAGGCATTTATGATACTTTGAAACAAACTGCCAAAATTTCGCAGAGCGCTGGCGGTATTGGTCTAAGCATCCACAATATCCGTGCAACCGGTGCCTACATTGGCGGTACCAATGGTACCAGCAATGGTATCGTGCCTATGCTAAGGGTATTTAACGATACAGCCCGCTATGTAGACCAAGGTGGTGGCAAGCGCAAAGGCGCCTTCGCCATTTATTTGGAGCCTTGGCATGCCGATGTGTTCGAATTCCTGGATTTGCGTAAAAACCATGGTAAGGAAGAAATGCGTGCCCGCGATTTGTTCTACGCGCTTTGGATCTGCGATTTGTTCATGCAACGCGTAGAAGAAAACGGCGATTGGAGCTTGTTCTCGCCAGATGAGGCACCAGGCCTGGCCGATTGCCACAGCGAAGAATTCAACAAGCTGTACGTGAAATACGAGCAGGAAGGAAGAGCCCGCAAAGTGGTTAAAGCACAAGAGTTATGGTTCGCCATTTTGGATTCGCAAATCGAAACCGGTACGCCTTATCTATTGTACAAAGATGCGGCCAACAGCAAGTCGAACCAGCAAAACCTTGGTACGATTAAAAGCTCTAACTTGTGTACCGAAATTATCGAATATACTTCTAAAGACGAGGTAGCCGTATGTAACCTGGCTTCGTTGGCTTTGCCTAGATACGTGATCAATGGCGAGTTCGACCACCAAAAACTATACGACGTAACTTACCAAACTACTTTAAACTTAAACAAGATTATAGACCACAACTACTATCCTGTTAAAGAAGCCGAAAATTCTAATTTGCGCCACCGTCCGGTTGGTTTGGGCGTACAAGGTTTGGCCGATGCCTTTATCTTGATGCGTTATCCTTTCGAAAGCGATGCGGCCAAAGAATTGAACAAGGATATTTTCGAAACCATTTACTTCGCCGCCATGACAGCCTCTGCTGATTTGGCCGAGAAACATGGCCCTTACGAAACCTTTAAGGGATCGCCATTATCTAAAGGCAAGTTCCAGTTCGACTTGTGGGGCGTAAAACCAAGCAGCAACCGCTGGGATTGGGATAAATTGCGCAAACGCGTGATGAAAACCGGTGTTTACAACTCTTTATTGGTAGCGCCAATGCCAACTGCTTCTACTTCGCAGATTTTGGGCAACAACGAATGTTTCGAGCCGTTTACCTCAAACATTTACGTGCGTCGTGTACTCTCCGGAGAATTTGTCGTTGTGAACAAGTACCTCCTTCGCGATCTCGTGAAGATGGGCCTGTGGAACGAA
>JBCNPG010000334.1:0-4375 GCA_039593445.1 Pedobacter sp. | reverse complement strand
GCCACAGATGGACAGATTGGAGTTGCCTTGGCTAATTGGGTTTGGCGCAGTCCATGAGGCAAATCAATGAACATTGTCACCAAAAAGATCTGTTAATCTGTGGCCTAATATAATGTAAGCGACGTTTGCACATTGCGATAAACCTGGCCACAGATGCACAGATGGAGTTGCCATTGGCTAATTGGCTAGGTGCAGGCCATGAGGCAAATCAACGAACATCGACCAAACAGGTCTGTTAATCTGTGGCCTATGTATGCTTGATTCCAGGTGCGTGATGTTATCTGCTAAGCCGTTTTTACATCTTCTTCGCTATAGTCTTTGATATCGGTGATATAACCATTAATCAACAGAAAATCGAACAAAGGTTTGGCCTCTGGCGTTACGGGCATATTGCGCGTTGTAATAACCGTATTGCTTTTTTTGTCCATAAATGGATAAGCAAAAAGCTTCACGTTCTTGGTAAACATATCACTTACATAAGCCAACAGCTGACTGGAGTAATTCTCGCCAAAATTAGTTGAGTTGAACACGAATTTGAGGTTGTTGATGTTGGTAGAAATGCCTACGCTTTTTGGTCGACAACGATCCAAGTACTTGGCCAGCCTATTGTGACGGGTAAAATTAGACACAATAACCAAGTTGCCGGTATTGCACATGTCTTCGGCCCTTTTCGCTACGGCTTCTAAATCGATATCATCAGGGGTTTCCTGTTCGTCAGTAAGCACATTGGTGAGCAACACTTCGATCAGCACGCTCAAATTGCCTGGCTCTACATCGTTGGTGCGGATAAATTGTTCGGTAGCCTTGTTGAAAAGGTTAAAGTTGGGATTGGATTTTTGACCGTATTTGGTCCTTAAAATCATGATATCCTTTTTGTAGAGCAGGTCTTTGGCCTGGCGTGGATGTCCTTCGGCGTCGAAAATCGCAGCGGCCGAAAAATCCTTCATGATCAGGTAAAGGTTGAGCAGGATATTATTTACCGCCCCAAATGCGGGTCCTTTTACCGAAATCAAATCGATCTCTACCGAACCAACCGTAAGATTGTCGGCCAACGACTCGATCATCAGTTTAGGGTCTTGGTGGTAGTAAAAAGCGGCATAAACCAAATTTACGCCAATAATTCCCAATACACGTTGCTGCATATTCACATCGGTATCGAGCAAACGTACGTGGAAAAAGATCTCGTTCGGCAAACCTCCCGGTTCGGTCTGGAAACAGATGCCGATCCAGCCGTGGGGTTCGTTTGTCCGTTTAAAATTGAGAGTGGTAACCGTATTGGCGAAAGCAAAGAAAGTACGGCTTTCATATTTCTCTCCAGAGAGGCGCTCGTTCAGCAAGCCAAATTCATGATCGAGCATGCGCTGCAACCTGTTTTGGCTCACATATCGCCCAGATGGCTCTGCTCCATAAATGGCATCGCTAAAAGTCATGTCGTAGGCAGACATGGTTTTGGCAACGGTACCTGAAGCTGCTCCAGCCGTAAAAAAGTTTCGGGCCACCTCTTGCCCTGCTCCTATCTCTGCAAACGTGCCATAAATCTGTTCGTTGAGGTTTATTTTTAAGGCTTTACGCTTGGTATCAAGGATTTCTCTTTCCATGCGGCAAAAATATAAGAAATTATATCGAAAATCAACTAATAACTGTTCTAAATAGCCAGAAGGACAAGGGATAAAGATCAAAGACCAAAAGCCAAAGATTGACCATAAAACAAAGTTTACTTTTTTAGTTTAACGAACCTGTCTTTTGCAAATTTGTAAAGCCCCGTTTCGATACAATCCTTACAGTTGTTTTTATAGCTACGAGATACCCTTAAATACAGCCCATCGAATTTGACTTTTGAAATACAACTCTCCTTTTGTACTTCTTTAGAGGCTTTTTCATCATCAGAATCATCCCAGCTTTCATTTTCGGCATAGGTTTGCAAAGCCAAGAAGGTGGCTTCAACTGGATTTACGATCACATAAAATCTGCTTGAATGCGTATTTCCCCTCACCGCATTTTGAGTTGCATACTCAAAAACCAGAAACCTCCCTACCTGTTTAACATTTTCGAGGTCAAGTTCGTCTTCAACAATGTATCCATAAACTACCCAGTCACTTTTGACTTTCTTAACCAGATAAAAGCTATTTTGACCATCAAACTCGGTGAGCAGAAAGGTCTCGTTGTTTAACTTCCTGATACGGCCATCGTAGGGCTTAAAGCTAAAGCTCTTCAACTTATTCATAACCTCCAAAGCATCGAACTTTAGATTGACTGTAGCTGACTGAGCTTTTGCATTCAGGGCTAAGACCGCAAAAACCAATAGGCATTGAATGGCTTTTCTCATCTGTTACGTTTATTAAACTCTAAGTAAGCGAAAAAAAAGCGCCTTGTGAAAGAATTGATCAATTGATATATGAAGGCCTTAAAAAAAAGATAAGGGCAACACCATCCGGTGCGCCCTTATCAACCTTAAACTCAAAATCAAACTATTGTATTATGAAACTACAATTTCTTTGTGTGCCAATTTAGCTTCGTCTTTTTTGCCGATGGTGATGGTTAAGATGCCATCTACATAAGCTGCTGTAATCTGGTCGGCATCAACGCCTTCTGGCAACACGAACGACCTCGCAAATGAGGTATATTCAAATTCTTTACGGGTGAAATCTTTTTGCACCTCGGTATTTTCGGCTTTTTTCTCTACCCAAACCGAAAGGTTGTCTTTTTTCAAATCGATTTTAAAATCTTCCTTGCTCAAACCCGGGGCTGCCAATTCGATTTTGTATTCGTTAGCACCTTCGTAAATGTTTACGTGAGGCACCTTGTTTACGCCATAGTTTTTATTTAAGGCATCGCTAAACAATGAGTCGAATACATTGTTAAAATAAGGTGCAGTGTTTCTGGTTTTGTTGTTGAATTTTACTAAAGTCATTTTATATTCCTCCGTTTATTTTTTATTTCAAATTATAATTGTCCTTATTCAAACCTTATTCCAAACCCATTATTTATGTTTTTTAAGACATTTTGGCGCAAAAAAGAAAAACAACAAGACAAAAAGTCAGAAATAACCAGCAACCTCGACAGTTTCAAGTACAAAACTACCATTGAACTCCGTTTTGCCGATCTTGACGTGATGGGCCACGTGAACAACGCCATTTATTTTACCTATATGGAAATTGGACGCACCAAATACTGGAAACATGCCATCAACTGGGATTGGCAAAGTACAGGTGTAGTGATAGGCCAAGCTTCGATAGACTATATCACTCCTATTTTTTTAGAAGACAAAGTGAGCATGTACGTACGCACATCGAGGATTGGCAACAAAAGCTTCGACCTCGAATACCTGATTACCAAAACCCTTAACGGCAAGGAAATTCTGTGCAGCAAAGGCAAGACCGTTTGCGTAACTTTTGATTATGCTACAAAAAGCCCTACGGCCATCCCCGAAAAGGAAAGAAGCAAAATGATCGAATTTGAACAGCTTTCGGCATAGCCATTCATTGACATGATTGGTTCACCTGCAGATCGGAGGACTGCTCATCAGCCAACTGAAAAGCCGCAACTGGAAGAGAAACTGCATCAAGGGGTCATTTTACCAGGATTTAAAATTCCGTTCGGGTCAAATACCCTCTTGATGTTGCGCATCAGGTTTAAGTGGATTTCGCTGTATTTAATAGGCATATAGTCTTTTTGCACCAGACCGATGCCATGCTCGCCAGAAATGGTGCCGCCTAATGCCGTGGTGAGTTCGAATATCTCTACGATGCCGTCTTTAAGCTTGTACTTCCAATCGTCGTCGCTCATACCCGCCTTAATGATATTGATGTGCAGGTTGCCATCGCCAGCATGGCCATAACAAACGCTCTCAAAACCATACCGGCCACCTATTTCTTTAATGCCATTGATCAGTTGGGGCAAAGCGGCCCTTGGCACCACCGTATCTTCTTCTTTATAAACCGAATTTGATTTCACGGATTCGGCCATGGTTCTGCGCATGCGCCATAGCTCCTCTTTTTGCTGGGCCGTATCGGCAAAGAGCACTTCGGTGCAGCCATGTTCTTCGAGCACCAGGTTTACCTTTTCGCAGTCCTTGAATATCGTATCTAAATCATCGCCATCGAACTCGATCATCAAAAAAGCATTCACGCCGTCCTTAAGATCAAACTTGATGTCGTCAAATTGAATAACCCACTCCACGCCTTTTCGTTCCATAAACTCTAGCGCCGATGGGGTAATGCCAGCTCTAAAAATAGCCGAAACCGCTGCACAAGCCGATTCGTTGGTAGCAAAAGAACCCAGCATGAGCACGCTTTGCGTACTGGCCGGAATTAATTTGGTTACAATTTTCGTTACCACGCCCAAAGTGCCCTCAGAACCAATCATCAGTTGGGTA
>JBCNPG010000333.1:0-4393 GCA_039593445.1 Pedobacter sp. | reverse complement strand
GACAGGGCCATCGAAATCATCCAAGAAAAAATGAGTGCGGATGCACCGGTTGCCCAATATCAAAATTTGCCGGTAACCAAGGGCACCGGACGTTTCGGACCGTTTATCAAGTGGAACGATTTGTTTATCAACGTACCCCGTGCCTATAATTTCGACAATCTTTCGCAGCGCGACATCGAAGAACTGATTACCAAAAAAATAGAAAAAGAAAACAATCGTTTTATCCAGCAATGGACAGATGAGAAAATTGCCATTGAAAATGGCCGCTGGGGACCGTTTATCCGTTTTGGCAAGGAAATGCTGAAACTGGGAAACAATCCGGCTACCAAACAAAAATATACTGCTGAAGAATTGGCTGTTATCTCTTTGGAAGACGTTAAAAAACTGATTGTTGCTCAAATTCCAGATGCTTTTGAACCCAAAAAGAAAAAAGTACCGGCCAAAAAGAAAGCACCAGCGAAGAAGAAGTAGTCCGTTTACACCTACTTATTATAAAGTTTACAGGTTGGAAACAAACATGATAACTTTCCAACCTTAAAACATTACAACATTGAAAAAAGACCTGCCAGAAAATATTGTTGAAGATGTAGCCATTGCAGTGGTGCTGATGAGCGAAACGCCAGAAGTGAAAAGCTGGAACGTGTATTTGGTTAATTTCAAAAAAGAACCCATTACCAATGTGCTCATTACCTCTAAAGGCTATGGAGAAAAAGATGGCAAGCAAGTCAAAACCTCTTTATTAAGACATTTTGTAGGCGATTTGGCCCCTCAATCGTATGCTGCTGTTGAAGCCATAGACCCGGCCGTATTTGGACTAACCAACGAATACTGGCTCAGCTATTACATCGGAAAGGATATTTTTGACAAAAAGTTCATCTTTCTCCCAGAAAGCATCATCGACAATAACCTTATCCGCATTCCCCTCCTCAACAAGCCTGGGGTGATGATTAAATAGTTCATTAGTCATTGGTTCATGAGCTGATTAGTCATTAGTGTTAGTGATTATGGATCAACCAAATACTTTTAGGCTTTGCAATTAAAACTGGAAACTGTTTACCATAAATTACGAGCTGACAAAATCGTTGATAAATAAATTCTTCGCCAAAAAGGTTTTTTCGCTAATTTTCATACATCACCCACAATTTATTGTATGGAAAATACCGGAAAACCTATCGCTTCAAACCCAAAAAAGTATATCCTTATCGCTGTGCTGGTAGCTATCGTAGCCACGGCAGCCTTTTTAATCTTTAAAAAGAAAAAACACCAGGATAACCAGGCCTATGCCAAGTACATCGAATCTTATACCTCGGGTACCATTTCCAAGAAAAGCTTTATCAGGATCCATTTGGCCAGTGCCGTAAAAAACCTGACCGATTTGGGCAAGCCCGATGAACGCGAACTGATTGACTTCTCGCCGAGCATCAAGGGAAAAACCTATTGGATAGATGCACAGACCATCGAATTTAGACCTACAGAAGCCCTTAAACCCGATCAAAAATATGAGGCTACCTTGTACCTCGATAAAATCACCACCACAGAAAAAGGTCTCGAAGAGTTCGATTTCGACTTTAAGGTAATCAAACCCGGACTTAGCTTGAGCCAAAATGGTTTGGTATCACAAAACAATACTTCCCTTGCCTACATGAAACTGAGTGGCGAGGTGAATACCGCCGACGTGGAGGAGCAACAAAATATCGAAAAAGCCCTGAGTATTGATTTTGCCCAAAAACTCAAAGTAAAATGGCAACATCATCCGGAACAGCACCAATCTACCTTTACCATCGACAGCATCAAAAAGGTGGACAACGAACAAGCGCTGCTGCTCAAATGGAATGGCAATGCCATTGGCGCTTCAGACAACCAGGGCGAAGAAAAAGTCATGGTACCTGCCAAAAATGTTTTCAAGGTATTGGACATCAAAGCTATTCAGGGTGCGGAAGATTATGCCCTGGTTCAATGTGCCGAACCGGTAAACGTGGGTCAGGACCTGAACGGATTGATTACCTTGGGAACATTGCAAGACCTTCGCTTTACCATAGATGGCAGCCAGATCAAGGTTTATGCTCCAGATGAGCTACAGGGCAATTACAATGTAACGGTCAATGCGGGCATTACCAACATCGAAGGTAAAACTCTGCAAAGCGCCAAAACTGCCAATATCATTTTCGAGAACAAGCAACCATCGGTTACCATTGCCGGCACCGGAACCATATTGCCAAATTCGGGCAAGCTGGTGCTCCCCTTCGAAGCGGTTAACCTTAAAGCGGTTGATGTAACCATTATCAAGATCTATGAAAACAATATTCCGCAGTTTTTCCAGGTCAACAATTACAAGGAAGGCAACGAATTGCGTCGCGTAGCGAAGCCTGTGGTACAGAAAACCATTAGATTGGACGAAGACAAAGCAATTAACCTGCACAAGAAAACACGCTTTACGCTCGATCTCGATAAACTCATCAGAACCGAACCGGGTGCTATGTATCGCGTAACCATTGGCTTTAGGCAGACCTACAATGTTTACGACTGCAAGGCCGATGATACCAAGGCAGATGATGCCGACGATAGCGAAGAAGATTACGGCAGCTATGGCGAAAAAATAGACGAGGACGACGAATTTTGGGAGCGCTACAACAGCTACTACCCGGATCATTATCGCTGGGATGACCGCAACAACCCCTGCACCCCTTCTTATTATACCAATGAGCGCTGGGCCAGCAGAAACCTTTTGGCTTCGAATATTGGCCTAATTGCGAAGCGAGGCAACGATAACAGTATGCTGGTAGTGGCAACCGACCTGCTGACTGCCAAGCCATTGAGCGGTGTCGATATCGAATTAATGGATTATCAAAGACAGGTACTCACCACGGTAAAAACCGATGGCGATGGCTGGGCTACCTTCGACCTCAAACGTAAGCCTTTTCTCCTGATTGCCAAAAATGGCCAGGAAAGGGGCTATTTAAAGCTTGACGATGGCAATTCATTGCCTTTGAGCCGCTTTGATGTAGGCGGCGATGTGGTGCAGGAAGGCATTAAAGGCTTTATTTACGGCGAACGAGGCGTTTGGCGTCCGGGCGATAGCCTTTATTTGTCTTTTATCCTGGAAGACAAACTGAAAAAACTGCCCGAAAATTATCCGGTTACCTTCGAGTTTTACAATCCGAAAGGGCAACTGACCAAAAAAATGGTAAGCGCACAAGCCCTGAATGGTTTCTATACCTTTAAAACAGCAACTGAAAGTACCGCTCCAACAGGCAATTGGCTGGCTAAGGTTAAGGTTGGCGGCGCTTCTTTCTCTAAAACCATTAAAATCGAAACCATTATGCCAAACCGCTTAAAAATCAGTTTCGATTTAGGCGGAAAGACCTATTTGGGCAATGGAGCCTCATCGGCCACTACCCTTTCGGCAAAATGGCTTTTCGGTACGCCGGCACAAAACCTCAAGGCCAAGGTAGATGTGAACCTGAATACCATGCAAACCAAGTTTAAAGGCTTTGACGATTACAGTTTTGACAATCCTACCATTAATTTCCAATCGCAGGTCAAAACCATTTTCGAAGGTACGCTCAATGCCAATGGTATGGCTACCGTTAATACCAACCTGAGCGAGAACAACAGTGCGCCAGGCATGTTAAGGGCTAATTTCACTACCAAAGTATTTGAACCTGGTGGCAATTTCAGTATCGATAACTTTAGCATTCCTTATCATGTTTACGACAATTACTTGGGTGTAAAAACACCAAAAGGCGATCGCCTCAGTGGCATGTTGGTTACCGGACAAGACCACAAGATAGAATTGGTAAATGTTGATCGTAACGGCCGTTTGATGACGGGCAGCAAAACCGTTGAAGTAGAGCTGTACAAAGTGCAGTGGCGCTGGTGGTGGGAACAAGACAATCAGGAAAGCTATGCCAATTTTACGCAAAACCAATACAACAAACTGGTTCAAAAGCAATCGGTTATGCTCTACAACGGCAAAGGCTCTTGGACCCTGCGCATCAACGAACCCGAATGGGGACGCTACCTGATTTTGGTACGCGATGGTTTTGGTGGCCACACCACGGGCAAATCAGTATATGTAGATTGGCCGGGATGGGCACAACGCGAGCAGGCCAACAACCCCACTGAAGCCGCTATGCTTTCGTTTACGGCTAACAAAGAGAAGTTTAATGTAGGCGAAGATGTGGTGCTTACCATTCCTACCGGAGAAAACGGCCGTGCCTTGATTTCAATTGAAAATGGCAGCCGTGTGCTCAAAACCTATTGGATTGATACCCAAAAAGGCCAAACCCAATTCAGGTTCAAGGCCGAAAAGAACATGGCGCCAAATGTATTTGCCAGCGTAACCCTTTTGCAGCCACACGCGCAAACCCTAAACGACTTGCCAATTAGGATG
>JBCNPG010000332.1:0-4404 GCA_039593445.1 Pedobacter sp. | reverse complement strand
CCTATTTCCTGCGAGATGAAGCCCAGCTTTTTGCCGTTGGCATCCTTGCTTTTCAAGGTCTCCATAAAATAGTCGCAATGGCTTTTTAAACGGGTTTTCTCTTCGGTTATGTCTAGTTTGTCGATGTAATAGATAAGCTCTTGCTCAAAGCGGTTCTGGTCTACATTAACCTTTCCAACGGTTTCTTCCAAGAATTGGGTTAGCCTGGCTTTGATTTGCGGTACCCTAAGTGGGGCCAGCTGGTCAACTTCGGCAAAAAAGGCAAGTATGTTTTTGATGCGGAGCTCTAAATCAGCTTTTAAAACCTTGCCCTCGTCTTCCCTAAACTGGTTGAAATTGGCCAGGGCCTTCAAAAAAGTCTGGTGCAGGATTTCCCATTCCCTTTCATCGCCTTCTTCTTCCTGGTAAGAGATAACCTCCGGAAAATTAAGGGCCGCCTGCAACAGGTTGTTGGCATTGGCGCCCAAAGCAACATTAATGGCTTCCAATTGCTTGTAATAATTGGTTAGCAGGGCCTGGTTTATGGTTGCGCCCTTTTGGCTTTCGTCGCTGCGTTCGATATTGATCACGGCACTTACTTTGCCACGTTCGATTTCCTTGCTGCAGGTGTTGCGCAACAAAAGTTCCTTGTCAGAATAAGCTCTTGGAAGTTTCAGGTTCAGCTCCAGAAATTTAGAGTTCAAAGACTTGATCTCTACAGAAAACTTTACGTTTCCTTCGTCGGTAGCCGCCAGGCCAAAGCCTGTCATCGATTTTATCATGTGCAAAGATATGATTTTTAAGTAACAGTCTATAAGCCGTTAGTCAATAGTGAACATACTGGGCTTAATAATCCAAGCCTCAACAACCGGCAATACCGCAATCGGATCGTTAACTATGCTTCAAAATCGTCTCTTCCATTAAACGGAATACTTTTTCTTTAAGTTGAGGCAAATCTTCCAGTTGCAGGCCCTTTACATCAACAGGAGTGATGAAAACCGTAGTTATGAGGCCTGGGTGCGCCTTTAGAGGGGCTGTTCTTGGCAACAGGTTTCTATTGTTGATGGTAACAAAGGGCATGAGCGTGGTTTGGGTTTCTATCGCAATGCGAAAGGCGCCATCGTAAAAGTCGGCCAGAGGCTTTTCGCTTTTGTTCATGGTGCCTTCTGGAAAGATAAGAATAGACTGTCCCTGCCCAATGGCCTCTTTTAAGGCGTTTACCGACTGCTCGCGACTTTCTTTCGAGCTTCGATCTATCATTACCACGATACGCTCGTACATCCAGCCAAAAACGGGAACTTTAGCCATTTCTACTTTGCCCAGCGGGCTGAAATATTGTGGGATGCTGATGCAAACGGCCACGGCATCAAGGTAAGAGCCGTGGTTGCCTACATAAATATGCGGCACATTGCGGTTAATGAGATATTTGTTTTGGGTTTTGATCCAAAAGAATGAAGTAAGGCTAAATGCCCAGGCCCAGCAGCGCAAGAAGAACAGTCCCGTTTTTTTGCCTTGCAAATCGGGGAGCAAAGCTGTTGCCAACAGAAAAAAGGGAAGGGTAAGGAACATCAGTACCACGAAAATCAACGAAGCGTAGATTAAATACAGTGCCGATAAAACTTTAGCCATTTCTTAACGTTTTTTAACTTATAGAGCTCGCAAACAATGCTTAAGTTTACAAAATAAATAATTTGCTCCATAATGAAGTCGCTCTGCCGCATTTTCTTGTGCATTTTAGCATTTATTTTGTCGGGGGTTGCCAGCAGTTTTGCGCAACAGGAGTTCAAGCTTAAAGGCGTATTGTTCGAGAATGGCACCAAAATACGGATTGCCCTAGCCGAAATAACCAACAATCACAACCACTATGCGGTGGGAAGCAGCGATTTGGGCCTGTTTGAAATCAGGGCACAGGTTGGCGATACCCTGCTGATTACCAAAAGGGGCTTTAACGATGTGACGGGTGTGGTAAGCTCTTCGAAGGATCTGGTGCTCAAGCTGAACCGTGGCAACATGCTGAACGAAGTGTTGATCAAGGGACAAGCCAAGGAAAAAGACCTTCGCGATATCGAACAGGATTTTAAAAACAAAGGGTCTTTTTATGCCGGAAAACCTCCTATTGGCCTGTTGTCGCCGTTTGGTGGTAGTCCGTTAACGTTTTTGTACGAGCTGTTTGGCAAAACGCCAAGAGATGCCCGTAGGTTTCGAAAGTATCATCAAACCGAAAACGAGCAGACGCATGTGGACCAGTTTTTTAACAAATCGATCATCGCTAAAAATACCGGACTTGAAGGCAAAGCGCTGGAGGATTTTATGATTGCGTATAGACCGGATTACGAAAAGGCCAAAAACTGGAACACTTACGATGGCTTAAAATGGATTGCAGAGTCCTATAAAAAATATAAGGATAGCCTTAATTAATGCAATAATGAACAACAAGATTAGACTTGGCCTTGCCTTTTTTCTCATTTCCTGCCTGTGGAGCCTCACGCTAAAAGCCCAACAAGAGTTTATGCTGAACGGTGTATTGTTCGAGAGTGGCAGCAAGATCAGGATAGCCTTGGCCGAGGTTAGCAATACACGCAACCGCTATGTGGTAGGCAGCAACGATCTAGGGCTTTTTCAGATCAGAGCCATTGTTGGTGATACCCTGGTGATTACCAAAAGGGGGTTTAACGACCTGACGGTTGTCGTTAGATCGACAAAAGACTTGGTGTTAACGCTAAACCGTGGCAATATGCTGAACGAGGTGGTGATTACTGGCGAAGGCAAAAAACAGACCTTGGACGCCATTAAGAAAGACTTTAAGGATAAGGGCTCCTTCTATGGAGGCAAACCGCCCTTGCTTTCCTATATCTTTACTCCGATAACGGCCTTTTACGAATTATTTGGCCGAACGCCCCGAAATGCACGCCGCTTTAACAACTATTACAATACGGAAATCCAGCAAACGCATGTGGACCAGTTTTTTAATAAGTCGCTGATTAATAAATATACCGGCTTAGAAGGGAAGCAACTCGACGATTTTATGATCAATTATCGCCCCGACTACGAAAAAACCAAAAACTGGAACCAGTACGACGGCATCAAATGGATTACCGAATCGTATAAAAAATATAGCGATACCTTGGGCAAGAAAGGGAACTAAGGCTAAAGACCAAAGCTGAAAGACCAAAGGTTTGAGGGCGTAGGCATAATCCGTCTCACACCTCTTAAATGATCAGCGCTTCGCAGGCCTTCTCGGCGGCCAGCTTTTCGGCGTTTTTCTTGTTGTAGTCTCTGCCAATGCCTTGTATTTCATTATCAATGATGGCATGGATGGTAAAAAGCTTGGCGCTTTCTCCTTCGCCATTCTCTACCATATCAAAGGCAATATCCTTTCCATGGCGCTGGCACCATTCGATCAGTTTGCTCTTGAAATTGGTTTCGGTAGTTTCGAGCGTGTGGATATCGATATAGGGCTTAACGATTCTTTTGAGCAGCAGGCTCTTGGTAAAATTATAGCCTTTATCGAGGTAAATGGCGCCAATCAGGGCTTCAAAGGCATCGCCTAGCATAGAGTGGTGCTTGGCCTGCAGGCTGACCATTTTTTGGTCGTATATGATCAATTGGTCGAAGCCCATTTTTCTGGCTAGTTGGTTCAGGTTGGCCCTGTTTACGATTTTAGACCGCATTTCGGTCAGAAAGCCTTCTTCTTTATAGGGATATGCCTTAAACAGCAGTTCGGCAATTACCGAGCCCAAAATAGCGTCGCCCAAAAACTCGAGGCGCTCATTGCTGCTTCGGCTGCCGTTTTTGAGCACTTTTGCCATAGAGCGATGCCTGAATGCCATTTTGTACAAAGTGACATTGCCAGGTACAAAGCCCAGTATATTCTTCAGTTTTTTTACAAACTCTTTGTTAGACGAGAAGTAAAGCTTATATAAATCGAATAACGGCATCAAAAAATGTTACAAAAAATTACAGGCAAGCCAGTATCATGTATAAATATACAATACAAATATCTGTAAAGATAGTGTTTTAGGTTACTCCTCGTATTTTTTGAAAATCACAGATGCGTTGTGGCCACCAAAGCCGAATGTATTGCTCAATGCAGCGCGAACGGTTCTTTTTTGAGCCTTGTTAAAGGTGAAGTTTAACTTCGGATCAAATTCCGGGTCATCTGTAAAGTGGTTGATGGTTGGAGGAACAACATCGTTTTTCACGGCCAGGATGGCAGCTATCGATTCAACGGCGCCGGCGGCACCCAAAAGATGGCCTGTCATCGATTTGGTAGAGCTGATGTTCAGTTTGTAGGCATGTTCGCCAAACAAATCGACAATGGCTTTGCTTTCGCTGATATCTCCCAGCGGGGTAGAGGTACCGTGAACGTTGATATAGTCAATGTCGGAGGTGCTTAATTTCGCATCTCTCATGGCATTGCTCATT
>JBCNPG010000331.1:0-4410 GCA_039593445.1 Pedobacter sp. | reverse complement strand
CTAACGAAATCATCATCAACATCAGCAGAGCACGCATTAAGCGTTTGGACCTGGAAATCAAGTTCGGCAATGCCATAGACATCCGACAAGTGAAATCGATTATCAATTCGTCTATCGACAAATGCAAGAATATCCTGAGCAAGCCTGAAAGAAGGATTGGCGTGGCAGTTTTGGAAACCGATGGCTACAAGATCGGAGTAAACGTATGGGTCAATGCCCATGGATTTCAAGACACAAAACTGGCAATCCAAGAAACCATCCTGCAGGACATTAAAGACGCTGGCATTAAAATAGCCGGGCTCTAAAGTGGGCTACTTCTCTTTTCGTTGCTGATTCGGTGGAGTAGGCACACCAGCCAACAATTCGTTTTGATCGCTTATCTTTTTGCATTTCCTATCAATGAAATTGCGCTCGGAAAGCCTGGGATTATGCGCTCCCCATTCCAAATTGTTTGCTGCTGCTTTTGGGTTTTGTTTCCCACTAAGATCCTTGTTTTTCATAAAAACCATTGAGTTGAACCAAATAGCGCTTGCAACAGAGCTACCAAGCGCCAGAATGAATCCAACACCAGAAAACCCAAAATTGTTTGATTTACAACTATTTATACTGCTTTTAACTCAGCGTTTTGACGATGGCAATAATATCCTCTTCTGCCAGCTGGTTATTGGCCGCCTTAAACGTATCGAAGGCAGTTTGGGCCAATGGCGATTGCAACCCTTCGTTTTTGGCCAACCCAAGATCCTTGACAATGTGCTTGAGGGCAAATGCGGCCTCATAATTATCCTGAAGAATGGCATCGCCTTTAATTTTGGTGAATGCATTGGCCAAAGCTCCATTATTGAGTAATTGAAGCAGATCGGCAACCTGAATACCTTGATTACGGGCAAACACCACAGTTTCTGCTAAGCCTAAGGCATAAAGTGCCAGCAAGCTATTGATGGCCAACTTGGCGACATTCCCTGCACCTGTCGCGCCCAACCCCAAAGCCATTTTGCCCAATACATCAAACATTGGCTTTACCTGTGCTATCGTTTCGGGCTTGCCCCCAACCATAATCACCAATGAACCTTCCAAGGCTTGCTTTACACTTCCAGATACCGGTGCATCAAGATAGGAAGCCCCTTTTTGTTGGCACAGCTCGGCCATCTCCCTACTGATTTGGGGTGAAACCGTACTCATATTGACAATAACCTTATTCGTTATATCACTGGCAAGCAAACCATTTGCTGCCTTAAAAACCGCAGCTACTGCAGCATCGTCGCTTACCATTAAAAATACCACCGCTGCTTGCTGAACCAGTTCGGCGGGCGAACCAGCCAAGGTAGCTCCTTCCTGGAGCAACGTGTGGGCTTTGGCCTGATCTCTATTGTAAACCGAAACGCGATAACCTGCCTTGATTAAATTGCTGGCCATAGGGATGCCCATTTTGCCTAGACCTATCCAGCCGATTTGTGTTTGTGCCATTTTTTGTATGGTTGAAGAGTTGGAAAGCCCAAAGTTATGGATTGTTTAGGCAATAACCTCTGCCAATTGCCAATCTTCAACAATACAGCGCCAGGACGTTGACCCAGATTTTACCCAAGCCAGGCCCTACATTGCGACATCTATGGCACTGTATTAATTTTTCACCCTGTTCTTTTCGCTTTCTGCACCCGATTGCTCACTTCTGGCCTTGGTAGAAAAAGTTTTCCCGAAGCGATAGCTCAGGCTCAGTGCCACGTTGCGCGAATCGCTCTTGTTGCGCCAGTTGGCCTCGGTATTGGCTAAATTGTTAATGATTCCGTTAACTACCCTTGTCCTGAATATATCATTCATGGCCAGCTTTAATGTGGTTTTTGGCGATAATTTCTTTTGTACGGCCAAACCTGCTTCTTGGATATAGCCAATATAAAACTGCACATCGCGCAAACCGCTCTGGTACCTATAATTCAGTTCGCCGCTCCAGGTTGGCGTTAATTTCAGCTGGATGTTGGTGTTGCCTGTAAACAAATTGCCATTGGTTTTGAGAAAACCCGTGTAAAAATTGGTTCTCGACCTGAAATTGGCATATTCGGCATAGGCATGGATGGTAAGCCACTTGGTGATATCGAAATTGCCGTCCATCGATAAACTGATGATCTCCTTTTTGCCTACGTTGCCAGGCCTGCTGTAATAAGTTCCATTTACAATCTCGATGGTTTCGTTTACATCATCCCTGATATTACTGTAGCTGAAGGTCGTGGTCAGCATATTTTTAAAGCTATGCGAAACCTCGATACTTTGCGTATAGGCAGGCTTTAGAAAGGGATTGCCCACATAATAGGTAAACTTATCCAGAGGGGAGAAAAACGGGTTCAGGTCTTGATAATAAGGTCTATCAATCCGTTTGCCGTAATTGAGGCCTAACTGGTGGTGGCCGGAAGTGTCAAGTTTATATGTAACGTAGAAAGTCGGAAACAAACTGGTGTAGCTTCTCTTAAAGCTCGAATCAGGTTTCATGACGTTGCCCAGCTGATGACCGTCGGAAACCGTATTTTCCAAACGCAATCCGGCTTGTATCGAAAAGCGTTTGCCCTCGCTGCTCATGTTCAGGTAAGCGGCATTGATGTTTTCCTTGTACAAAAAGTGGTTGCTTTTGTCGTAATCGGGCGTAGTTACCTGGTTTACCGTATTGCGGTAATCGGCGGTATTGTCGGTTTTGGTATAGCTGGTTTTGAGGCCCGATGCCAACTTCCAGGTCTTGCCCAACGGATAGCTGTAATCGGCTTTCAATGAGTAGATATCGATATTGGAAGGAAGATCGCCACTTAAAATATCATGCGACTTAAGGGTTTTGTCGGCAAAATAGCTATAGTTGTAATATACCTGATCGGTTTGGTTGCGATAGGCAATGTAATCGGCATCAGCAGTAAGCTCGCCTCCTTCTTTCTTGAATTTATGCCTCATGTTGAAGTTTACACCTCCATTTTTGAAGTGAATATCATCCACGTTGCGGGCAACGATAATCGAATCGGGTTGCATGGCCGGATTGAACAGGTTACTGGTATTGTTGTTTACCTGGTTCGAAACCCTATTCATGCCACTGAGCACGACGCCCCAAGTGGTTTGTTCTGAAGCATAGAAATCCAAGCCCGTTTTCAGGTTGAAGGTATTGCCATGCCTTTTGAAATAACTATTCTGGTTAAAAAACGATTTGATGCTTTGATCGGCATTTTTGTACACCCGGTTCAGGTCAAGATCGGTAAAGCTGTTGTTCAGGTTATAGCTCAGGTTGCCAAACACATTGATCTTGTTGTTGCGGTAGTTGAAATTGAAGCTGTTGTTAGAACGGGTCAATTCACCTTGATTTATGCCCAGGTTCAATCCGCCATTAAAGCCAACTATCTTACTTTTTTTGGTCTTGATATTGATAATGCCCGCATTGCCAGCCGCATCGTATTTGGCCGGCGGGTTGGTCATGAGCTCAATCTGATCAATGGCCGATGATGGCAAAGACCTTAGGTAATTCTCCAAATCGGCACCCGACAAATAGGCTGGCTTATCGTCGATAAAAACATTGACGCCCTTTTTGCCTTTCAGGCTGATCCCTCCATCTTGGTCGACTAAAACTCCTGGCGATTTGCTCAATACATCAAGAGCCGTGGTACCCGCATTAGAAATCAAAGCATCGACATTAACCACCGTCCGGTCTATTTTGCGTTCTACAAACGATTTTTGCTGCGTTATGTTTACTTCTTTCAGCGTATGCGCCGTTGCGGTTAGCCTGATATCGCCAAGATCTATGCTTTGCCCGCCAGCTTCAATTTGCAGTATGGCACTTTTATAATTGTTATAGCCCATGGCCGCAATCCTGATCAAATAAGAATCATTTGCCAGCTGCTCAAAGCTAAATTTGCCATCGGTTTCGGTAAAAGCACTCTTAACCAATACCGAATCTTTTGCCCGATACAGGGCAACTGTGGCGTATTCAAAGTTTTTGCCTTCATTGTCTTTAACGGTGCCATATATTTTTGCCGATGATGGCTGCTGGGCATGAACAGTTAGGGCAATATTTATCCAAATAGCTAAAAAAGCCATTAATTTCAGTTTCATAAAAGGGAAGTTAGTTTAGGTAAGGTAAGGGATTATTTAGAACGCACTTCGTAATTGTAAACCAGTGCCGTTCCTGGTTTCTTCAGGTATTTGATTTTATATTTTTGGTGGGTTTCGGCATCAAGTGTTTTTCCATTTACAACAAAGTTGGTTCCATCTAATCTATAGCTGAGGTTGCTTGTGCTTCTGATGATGCCGTCTTTGATCATTTCGCGGTTCACTTGGTCAGAAAATTCCTTTCCGCTCATATTGCCACCATCGGTTACCGAGATGCTCTCCCTTGTGCTATTATGGGCATCGTGAGTCTTCAGATCCAATTTCTTATGTTGTTGCGGGCAA
>JBCNPG010000330.1:0-4422 GCA_039593445.1 Pedobacter sp. | reverse complement strand
GTGCCTAACGATATCAGTCTGGCCTTGGCCGAGCAGAACGTGGAAGCGGCACCCGGACAGTTTGGCGAGCAGGGCAATCAGGCCTTCCAGTATATTCTAAAATACACCGGTAGGCTTAAAAACGAAACCGAGTTTGGCAACATGATCATCCGGACCGGCGCTAATGGCGAAGTATTGCGTCTAAAAGACATTGCCCGTATCGAAATGGGTGCGCAAAGCTATAGCAGTTCGGTAAAATTTGATGGTAAGCAAGCTTTGGGTATCGCCATTAACCAAACCGCAGGTTCAAATGCGAAAGAGGTAATCGAAAACTCGATCAAGACCTTGGATCTGGCTTCAAAATCCTTTCCTAAAGGCGTACACTATCAGGCCTTGGTTAACGTAAACGATTTCTTGGATGCTTCGATTGAAAAAGTACTGCACACGTTGGTAGAAGCCTTTATCTTGGTGTTTATCGTGGTGTTTATCTTCTTGCAGGACTTCCGCTCGACCTTAATTCCGGCCATCAGTGTGCCGGTAGCTATTATTGGTACCTTTTTCTTCCTCAGCCTTTTTGGCTTCACCATCAACTTGCTCACCCTTTTTGCCTTGGTATTGGCCATCGGTATCGTGGTTGACGATGCCATTGTGGTGGTAGAGGCGGTGCATGCCAAGCTCGATCATGGCTATAAATCGGCCAAACAAGCAACTATCGATGCCATGGACGACATCAGTGGCGCCATTGTTTCGATTACTTTGGTAATGGCGGCGGTATTTATTCCGGTAAGTTTTATCCAAGGCTCTTCGGGGGTATTCTACAAGCAGTTTGGCTTAACCTTGGCAATTTCCATTATCCTTTCGGCAATTAACGCCTTAACTTTAAGTCCGGCGCTTTGCGCCCTGTTCCTCAAGCCACATCAGGAGGAGCATGAAAAATCGAAAAATTTCCTGCAACGCTTTTATGCAGGTTTCAATGCCGGCTTCGATAGCATGACGGCCCGCTATAAACGTGCGGTTAATTTCTTGTCGCATGCCAAATGGATCGCAGGCTTGGGCATTGCCATTTTTGCGGCGATCTTGGTTTATTTAATGAACACCACGCCAAAGGGATTTGTGCCCAACGAGGATTTGGGGACTGTTTTTTCTGATATTTCCCTGCCTCCTTCAACTTCGCAGGAAGCCACCAATGTGGTGATTACCCAAATAGACAGTATTGTAAAAACCATTCCCGAAATCAAGAACTCGTTTAGGGTGGTAGGCCGAAGCCTGATCAGCGGTACGGGTAGCTCGTATGGTATGGTTATTGCCCGTTTGGTTCCTTGGGATGAAAGAAAACGAGATGTGAAGGCCATTATTGGCGAACTGTTTGCTAAAACGGCCAGCATCAAAGGAGCAAAAATTATTTTCTTCGCGCCACCAACCATCCAGGGTTTTGGTACCAGTGGTGGTTTCGAATTCCAGCTACAGGATAAAACCGGTGGCGATATCAGGAAATTCAATGAGGTGGGACAAGGTTTCTTGGCCGCATTGGCTAAACGCCCAGAAATACAATATGCATCCACTTCGTTCAACCCTAATTTCCCCCAATTCCAAATCAATGTGAACGTGGCCAAGGTTAAACAAGCCGGCATAACCGTAAGCGATGTTTTAGGCGTGCTGCAAGGTTATTATGGCGGGGTTTATGCCTCTAACTTCAACAAGTTTGGCAAGCAGTATAGGGTAATGTATCAGGCTGAGCCAGAATACCGTGCCAACCAGCAGAGCCTGAATAATATCTATGTACGCAACTCGAGTGGTAAAATGGCTCCGGTTAGCGAGTTCATTACCTTGGAGAAGGTTTATGGTCCACAGGCCATTTCACGTTTCAACTTGTTTACCTCCATTTCGGTAACAGGAGCGCCAAAACCTGGTTTCAGTTCGGGCGATGCCCTGAAAGCGGTACAGGAAGAAGCGGCCATCCATTTGCCGGCAGGTTATGGCTATGAGTTTTCGGGGCTTTCGCGCGAGGAGGTGAGCAGTGGTAGCCAAACCGTGTTTATCTTCCTGCTTTGCGTGGTGTTTGTGTATTTCTTGCTTTGCGCGCAATACGAGAGCTACATTTTGCCATTGGCCGTATTGATTTCCTTGCCGATCGGTTTGGCAGGCGTATTCATTTTCGATAAGATTTTTGGTGTCGACAATAACATCTATACGCAGATTACCCTGATCATGCTGGTGGGACTATTGGCCAAAAATGCCATCCTGATTGTAGAATATGCGGTAGATAGAAGGCGTAAGGGCATGAGCATCGTAAGTGCTGCAATCGATGGGGCAACAGCGCGTCTGCGTCCGATCTTGATGACTTCGTTTGCCTTCATCCTGGGTTTGTTGCCCTTGATGATATCTACAGGAGTAGGTGCTGCGGGTAACAAATCTATTGGTACAGGCGCAGTAGGCGGGATGTTGATCGGTACGATTTTCGGGATTTTTGTAATTCCGGCCTTGTTTATCGTTTTCCAGACCCTGCAAGAGAAAGTAAGCAGCAAGTCGCCTTTTGCCGAAGGCTACGATGCGGAACAGGCTTCGTTGGAATTTCCAGAAGTTGATACCCGCGAACATTAATAGCATGATTGAATGAGAGAATTATGGAAGGATGGAAAGAGTTAGCGAGAGGCAGATGTTTTGGCACTCGGTCATTCCAAATTCGATCACTCAAAATTAAAAATACAAACAGATGAACTCTAGACATAAATATTCGATACTAATCCTTGGCTTTGTAGCATTGAGCCTCAGCGCCTGTGTAACCAAAAAATATACACGTCCGGAGGTGATTAGCGATAACCTGTACCGTAGCCAAACAGGAACTGATACAGCTACCATTGCCGATCTGCCTTGGAAAACCTTGTTTGCCGATGCAGCGCTGCAAAGCTTGATTGAGCAGGGATTGAAAGAAAACCTCGATCTGAAAACGGCCATCGAGCGGATCAAAGTAGCCGAAGCCACTTTGTTGCAAAACAGGATGGCTTTGTTGCCAAGTCTGCAAGGCGATGTTTCGGTAACTGATGCCAAACAGTCGAGGGCAGCACTCAACTTCCCGGCAGGTATCAACATCGATTTGGAAACCCAAACTTACCGCGCACAGCTCAGCACGAGTTGGGAGGCCGATATTTGGGGCAAATTGAGCAGTGCCAAACGTTCGGCTTATGCAGCCCTGTTGCAAAGCGATGCCGCCAAGCGTGCCGTACAAACGCAGCTGATTGCCAATATTGCCAATGCCTACTACAATTTGTTGGCTTTGGATCAGCAATTGGCCATTACCGAACAAACGGTTAAGGTAAGAGAGAAAAGCGTAAGCACCATGAAAGAACTGAAAGAGGGGGCGATTGTAAATGGTGCGGCAGTAGTGCAAAGCGAGGCGAATTTGTATGCGGCGCAAGTGACCATACCCGATTTGAAAAGAAGCATCCGCGAAGCCGAAAATGCCCTAAGCACTTTATTGGGAAGAGCACCTGGAGCTATTAACCGCACCAGCTTGGATAAACAAGTGCCTTATGGCGATTTGAAAACCGGGGTTTCTGCACAGTTGTTGCAAAACCGTCCGGATGTGCAGGCGGCCGAACTGGGCTTGCGCTCGGCTTTTGAAAATACCAATGTAGCCAGAACCTATTTTTATCCTGCTTTAACCTTAACGGCATCGGGAGGTTTGTCGAGTTTACAGTTGAAGGATTTCTTCAGCCATTCGATCTTTTACAACCTGGTAGGTGGCTTAACCCAGCCTATATTTGCCAAAGGCCAGAACAAAGCGCGTTTAAAAACGGCGCAGGCACAGCAACAGATTGCTTTTTATGGTTTTCAACAGAGCTTGTTGACTGCCGGACAGGAGGTTTCGAATGCCTTGTATGCCTACCAAACGGCAACAGAAAAAGAAGGTACCCGTGCTAAACAGATTGCTTCCTTAACCAAAGCAGTTGACTTTACGCAAGAATTATTACGCTACAGCTCGGCAACCAACTATACCGATGTATTAACCTCAGAACAAAGCCTGTTGGCTGCGCAATTGAGCAGCGTTAGCGATAAACTGCAAAAACTGCAGGCCGTGGTTAATTTGTATAAAGCCCTTGGTGGCGGCTGGAAACAATAATCGTTTTATTGGATCCTGAAATAAGTTAAAAAAACAGCAAAAGGCCTGCTTAGCAGGCCTTTTGCTGTTTAGATCCGTTCGTTGCCCTGCTAATTTTCCCTTATTCCTTAATCTCCAAAACCCGGAACGGCCAAACAGCAAACCACAAGCCGGCAACTAATCCTTATATTTGCGCCATCATGGATATTTTCCCCACGCAGTACTCCACCCTTTCTTCCCGAGCGCTTAAAGATTTTTTAGAACAGCAATATGGTTTTTCGCAAATGAGATGCCGCTTGCTGGTGCATAATGTGAGCGATACCTACCTGCTCGAAAACGATACC
>JBCNPG010000033.1:0-11762 GCA_039593445.1 Pedobacter sp. | reverse complement strand
GATTACATGATAAAGCAACAGGTAAACCCCATCGGCCAAAAAATAAAGCACAGACATGGGCAAAAGCGCCAAAAGCTTTAAAAAGAAAAGACCGATTGAAGTGAAAACCTTTTGTAACATAAGCTTAATCAAGGCCGCAAAATTAAACATTTAACTTGCTTCATTTAGCTGTTTGAACATTAATTGTGGCATTCGCCTACAATTTTTACATTATGACGGCATTCTGGCTACGAAATAAACTAGTGGCTAACCCATTAGCATAAAAAAAGCCCCAAAGAATCCATCTTTGGGGCTGCTATGATTTTTAATCGTTTACTTACGACTGGAACTTTTTAGCGTTGATTTTGCGTTCGTTCTCTGTAAGGTAGATCTTGCGCAAGCGCATGCTTACCGGCGTAACCTCGATGTATTCATCGGCCTGGATATACTCCATCGATTCTTCCAACGAGAATTTGATAGCTGGTGCAATACGTACGTTATCGTCGCTACCCGAAGCGCGCATGTTGGTCAAGGCTTTTCCTTTAACCACGTTTACAACCAAGTCATTATCACGGATGTGTTCGCCCATGATCTGTCCTTCGTAAACATCAACACCCGGATCAACAAAGAAACGACCCCTGTCTTGCAGTTTGTCAATTGAATACGCTGTAGTTTGGCCTTTTTCCATGGATACCAATACGCCATTCAAACGACCAGGAATAGTTCCTTTCCAAGGCTCGTAAGCTTTGAAACGGTGTGCCATGATGGCTTCTCCGGCAGTTGCGGTTAATACGTTGTTACGCAAACCGATGATACCGCGTGATGGGATTTCGAATTCCAGGTGTTGCAAATCGCCTTTCGGCTCCATAATCAGCAATTCACCTTTGCGTTGGGTTACCAACTCGATTACCTTACCGGCAACATCGCCTGGAACATCAACGATCAGGGTTTCGATAGGCTCGTGTTTCTTGCCATCGATTTCCTTGATGATTACCTGTGGCTGACCAACTTGGATTTCGTAGCCTTCGCGACGCATGGTTTCGATCAAAACCGACAAATGCAGGATACCTCTTCCGTAAACCAACCACGAATCTGGAGATTCGGTTTCAACCACTTTAAGGGCCAAGTTCTTCTCCATCTCTTTGTACAACCGGTCTTTAATGCGTTGCGAGGTCACCAATTTGCCCTCTTTGCCAAAAAACGGCGAGTTATTGATGGTGAACAACATGTTCATGGTAGGCTCGTCGATTTTGATTACCGGCAGTTGTTCTGGCGCATCGAAATCGGCAATGGTATCGCCAATGTCGAAACCATCAATACCTACAACGGCACAAATATCGCCCGAACCTACTTCGGTAGTTTTCACCTTGCCTAAGCCTTCGAACGTATACAATTCTTTTACTCTCGATTTAACCATTTTACCGTCGCGTTTGATCAAGGTAACCGGTTGGTTTTCTTTGATGGTTCCACGATGTACACGGCCAATGGCAATACGGCCTACAAATGAAGAATAATCCAATGAAGTAATCTGCATTTGCAAAGTACCTTCGTTTACCGGTGCCGGCGGAATGTTTTCTACTACGGCATCCAATAAGGCAAAAATATCTGTCGTTGGTTTTTTCCAATCGGTGCTCATCCATCCTTGTTTAGACGAACCGTAGATTACCGGAAAATCCAATTGCTCTTCTGTAGCTTCCAAGTTGAAGAAAAGTTCGAAAATCTGCTCGTAAACCTCTTCCGGACGGCAGTTTTCCTTATCAACTTTGTTTACCACCACGATTGGCTTCAAACCTAGCGAAAGTGCTTTTTGGGTTACGAAACGGGTTTGTGGCATGGCGCCTTCAAAGGCATCGCACAACAAAAGAACCCCATCGGCCATTTTAAGTACACGCTCTACCTCACCGCCAAAGTCGGCGTGGCCCGGTGTATCGATGATGTTGATTTTTACATCCTTGTATTTTACAGAAACGTTTTTTGATACGATGGTAATTCCTCGTTCGCGCTCCAAATCGTTGTTGTCCAATATCAACTCGCCTGTTTGTTCGTTATCACGAAAAATAGAACAAGAGTGTAAAATCTTATCAACCAAAGTGGTTTTACCGTGGTCAACGTGTGCTATAATAGCTATGTTTCTTATTTTTTGCATACAATGCGCCTCTAAATTTGGCGCAAAGATAAGGTTTTTTATTGATTTTTTTCGGAAAATGCAAGCCGGACAAAGGATTATATTTTTGTTAATTTTTGAAAATCAAGGTTTTGCCGTGTGGCCAAGATAAAACCAGCTTTGAAAGCTGCAACTGGCCCAATCCTTAAATTTCATGATCTTTGACCAACAACGAAAAAAACACGGCATTAATTTTAGCTACCATCAGTCTAAAATTAATGCCGTGTTTTATTTATGCCTTAGCGCCTTAAGCCACGTAACAGTTCCCAAAAACATCATCCTCAATCCAATCGCCAAAAGGCCCCATCGCACTACAGGTACATCGGCCGGGAGACCCGCCTTCTTGAATAGTTGAGCCACATACACTGTAATAGCCAACAGACATGTACTCGAAATAACATGGCGAAGTTGAACAAGCACCATTTCCTGGTGAACCGCCAAGCACTTTGCGCAGCTCGGCTTTGCTTAAAAGATTTTGTTTTTTCATGTTTTCGGTTGTTTAGGTTAAAAATAATTCTTGCCAGCCCTTAGCTGGAAAGCCTTAAATTACGAATTTAACTCAAAACAAAAACATAAAGCCTTATTTATCAGCAAAATAAAAGTTTAACTGATAAATAGCACAATACCATATCGTTAACAAGGCCTATTTTGAGATCAGTTAAAAAAGCTGGAGATTAAAGGAAATGACTCGAAAAAGCCAACCTATTTGCCAAAAGCCCATTCCAAGAAAGCGGGCATGGCCTTGGCCCAGGTAGGCACATCGTGTTTGCCACCTACCATTTCGTAGTAGAAAATATCATGCGGACGCTTGTAGCCTTTCTGCATGAGCTCTTTCACCACATCGATGGTATCGTCTATCGAATCGATGATAAAGTTATGGTTGCGATCGGCCAGTTCGTCGTCGGTTCCGGTCATGAGCCAGAATTTAAGCGCCGGATTGGTTTTGCTCTCGCGGATCATTTGGTGCAAAATACGGTCGTTATCAGTATAGCCCGCATTGAGGTCTTTTTTGCGCCACCAGAACGAACCCGAAAATACGCCAACCGCATCAAAGTAGTTATCGTTGTTCCAAGCAATATCAAAAGCGGTTAAGCCACCTAAAGAAAAACCCGCAATGGCCCTTTTGCCGTTGATGGTTGCCTTGACTTCGCTTTGCACAAAAGGCAACAGCTCTTGGATTACAAAATCGGTATAAGCTTGGGCTTTCGAACCACGTTTCTTAAAGTCTGGCCTACCAGCCACCCCGTATTCCTGTACGCGTTCCGTACCGGCCTTGATGCCGACCACAACTGTTGGCTCGATCTTCCACTTCTCGTAAAGACCGTTCAGCATAGGCTCCATTTGCATCTGGGCAAGGTCTTGGCCATCGTTAAGCAGCAAAAGGTTAACCCTTTCATTGCCCATTAAATGATCGGGGCTGAAAATTTCGATTTCAACCTCTCTTTTCAAATAAGCCGATTGGAATTGGTGAAGCGTTTTAATAACAGTGGGCAGTAATAAGGTGGTGTACATGGTCAACAAATAGCGTTCTCACAGAGCTTGTTTAAATTTTATATGGTGATAATATTTACAGCTAATTTTTGAGCGAAACAAGGCATGTTTTTGAAGAGATAGCAGCGCTTCTACCTCAAGAAAACATAACGCGGTTGTAGCCAAAAAAGAGCATAAATAAATGAGCAGATAAAGTTTAAGCAGGCTCTAAATCAGGCGCAAAAGTACAAATCTTGAAAAACAATTAATCCACATTGCCTATTTTTTACTTAACATACAGATTTGCAAGCTTTAATTGATTTTATTTTTTTGTGTTTGCCATTGATTTTTATATCTTAAAGCAATCTAAATACAACACCGTGAAAGAAGAACTCAAAAAGTGGTATAGTCCTAACCTGAACCTCGACATCGAAACCCTTGTCTTCGGACATGGCGGTTACCCTATCCTGCTTTTTCCAACGAGTATGGGCAGGTACTACGAAAACAAGGACTTTAAATTAATCGAATCTGTACAAGGCTTTATCGACTCGGGCAAGGTAAAAATCTATTGCCCCGATGGCATCGATAAGTTGAGCTGGTACAATAAAGACATCCATCCGGCCGACAGGGTGAAAAACCACATCTGGTACGACAAATTCCTGCTCGAAGAACTGGTGCCCTTGGCCAAGCACGAAACCGGCCACCACAAGATCATCACCTCCGGGTGCAGCTTTGGAGGTTACCATGCCGCCAACTTCGCCTTCAGGCATCCTTGGGCGGTAAGCCACCTGTTTAGCATGAGCGGCGCCTTCGATATTAAAGGCCAACTAGATGGTTTTTATAACGACGATGCCTATTTTAACAACCCGGTTGATTTTTTGCCCAACGACATGAACCCCGAACTGTGGCAAATGAAAATCGTGCTGGGCACCACCGACCGCGACATGTGCCGTGCCGATAATGAACGCCTTTCGGGCATATTGCACCAAAAAGGAATCAACCATTGGCTAGACATCAGGCCCAATGCCGACCACGACTGGCCAATTTGGAGAGCGATGTATCCCAGCTATTTAGCACAACTTTAAAAAACATAGACATTGGCCTTGACAAAGGCTCCATCACCATTGAAAATCAAACTATAACAAGATGAAAAAGATTGGAATTTTATTTGGCCAGGAACGCTCATTTCCGCAGGCCTTTATTGACAGGGTTAACCAAAAAGGCGAAAAAGACATTACGGCCGAGTTCGTCAGCATCAGCAAGGTGTTTCAGGCCGAACAACCCGAATATGCGGTGATCATCGACCGCATCTCGCAAGACGTGCCTTTTTACCGTGCCTACCTTAAAAACGCAGCCATGGGTGGCACAGCGGTTATCAACAACCCGTTTTGGTGGAGTGCCGACGAGAAGTTTTTCAACAATGCATTGGCCGAAAACATCGGCGTTCCGGTACCCAAAACGGCATTGATCCCATCGCGCGAACATCCAGACGATACCACAGAGAAATCGTTCAGGAACCTGGTTATCCCCTTAGACTGGGACTCGATTTTCGAATACACTGGCTTTCCGGCCTACATGAAGCCTTTTGACGGCGGTGGCTGGAAAGAAGTATACAAACTTCATGACAAACAAGACTTTTTTGACAAGCACAGTCAAACCAAGCAGGCCGTGATGATGCTGCAGGAAGAAATCATTTTCGAAGAATATTTCAGGTGCTATTGCATCGGGGGCAAATATGTGCGCATTATGCAGTACGAGCCTCGCAACCCGCACCACCTGCGCTATGTTATCGATGGGCCGAAACCTAATGCCAAATTGCTCAAAACCATTGAAGATTATACCTTGAGGTTAAACAAGTACCTAGGCTATGATTTCAACACGGTAGAATTTGCCGTTCGCGATGGCATACCTTACGCAATCGATTTTTGCAACCCGGCTCCAGATGCCGCCTTGGAAAGCGTAGGCGCAGAAAACTTTGAATGGGTAGTAGAAACCGCAGCCACTTATGCCATAGAAAGGGCCAAGTCGCAAAAAACAGGAAAAGACAACCTCACCTGGGGCGAGTACATCAGAACTTCGGCCACAGGCAGCCCCTTAACTGGTCCGGCCAAGCCTGCAAGCACGGCAAAAGCCAAATCAGCAACCCAATCATCCCCTAAAGCAAACAGCAAAACAACAGCAAAACCAAAAAAGGCACCAGCCAAAAAATAATTGGGATTTATTTAATCAGGAGATATGATGATGAACGAATTTACGCTCGGAATTGAGGAAGAATACATGGTAGTTGATCCCGTTACCAGAGAATTGACCTCGCACGATCAGAAAATTGTAGAATCGGCACAGAAGATTCACAAAGACCAGGTAAAGGCCGAAATGCATCAGGCCGTAGTAGAAGTAGGCACCGGCATATGCCACAACACCGCTCAGGCACGTGAAGAAATTTCGCAGCTGCGCTATACCGTATCGCAACTGGCCGGCGAACAGGGCCTGCGCATCGGCGCGGCGGGTACCCATCCTTTCTCGCACTGGGAAAAACAGCTCATTACCGAACATCCGCGTTACAGCGAAATCGTAAACGAACTGCAGGAAGCCGCCCGTTCCAACCTTATTTTTGGACTCCACGTACACGTCGGCTTCCAATCGCGCGAAATGGCTGTGCACATTGCCAATCAGGTACGCTATTTCCTGCCACACGTGTTTGCTCTATCTACCAATTCGCCATTTTGGGAATCCAGAAACACGGGCTATAAATCTTTCAGGACAAAAGTGTTCGATAAGTTTCCACGCACTGGCATACCCGACATCTTCAACAGCATTGAGGATTACGACAACTACGTAAAGCTGCTCATCAAGACCAAATGCATAGACAATGCCAAAAAGATTTGGTGGGATATCCGTGTCCATCCGTTCTTCGACACCATCGAATTCCGCATCTGCGATTGCCCGATGCTGATTGACGAAACCATGGCTTTTACGGCACTATTTCAGGCATTATGCGCTAAACTTTATAAATTGCGCCTCCAAAACATGGAATTTATCAGCTACTCGAGAGCGCTGATCAACGAAAACAAATGGCGTGCAGCCCGTTATGGCATTGATGGCAACCTCATCGATTTTGGCAAGGAAATGGAAATCAACTGCCGCAACCTTATCCTCGAACTGTTGGATTTTGTTGACGATGTAGTTGACGATCTAGGCAGCCGCGAAGACATCAATTATGTACACCAGATCTTGGCCAATGGTACTGGAGCCGACAGGCAATTGGCCGTTTACGAAAAAACAGGCAGCTTCGAGTCGGTGGTAGATTACATCACTACCCAAACTTTAATAGGCGCGAAATAAAAAATGATAAGAAGAAACATCAAAGTAGCAGTTATCGACATGAACAATGGCTTCCCCAACCAAGGGATGCGCGGCATACAGGAACTGCTACGAACCTACACCCAACAAAACCAATTAGATTTAACCTACGATTTATTTGATTTAAGACAAAAAGGCGAAATACCAAGCACCGAATACGACATTTATATTTCGAGCGGCGGCCCGGGCAGCCCCTTTGATGGCGAAGGCGAAAAATGGGAGCATGACTTTTTCACTTTGTTAGACAGCATTGAAACCTTCAATGCACAAAACGAACACAAAAAGCATGTTTTCCTGATTTGCCATTCTTTTCAGCTGGCTTGCCGCAAGTATGGATTGGGAACGGTAACCAAAAGAAAATCGAATGCTTTTGGAATTTTTCCGGTCAGTCTTACCGAAGAGGGCAGGCAAGAAGCCGTATTTAGCGGATTACCCGACCCATTCTACTCGGTAGATAGCCGCGACTGGCAGGTCATTGAACCCAAAATGGAAGATTTTGAAGCTAAAGGTGCTCAGATTTTGGCCATAGAGAAAGAGCGGCCACATGTTGCCCTCGAACGCTGCATCATGGCCATCCGTTTTTCGGAGCAGATCATCGGCACACAGTTCCATCCAGAGGCCGATCCTATCGGGATGAAAATGTACTTGTTGCAGGAAGAAAAGAAAACCGCGATTACCAACAACCATGGCGAAGAAAAATACCATGACATGCTAAACAGTTTGGAAGACCCCAACCGGATTACCCTCACCCAAAGCATTATTTTGCCTAATTTCTTAACCCAAGCCATTCATACTTTACAGGAAGTTTAACACACCATCCTGCTTCCCTTAGGTGGGAGCTGGGAGAATAAACGAGAGCTCATGATCCCAAAATACCGTCAAGCATTTAATGCCGATTTCACCCCAGAGAAATACCAGCAGTTTTTAAAGGAACTCGGAAAAGGATTTCCCGAAATTCCGTTTCGGGTAGCAGAAACGCCTGTTTTCATTCCCGATACGCTCCGAGAAAAGCTAGTTGCCGCGGGCGAAGAGATTATTGCGCTGATCAAGCAGCCCAATTTTAAGGAATTGACGCAAAAATCGATCCCCGCCGAATGGAACGTACCCAAAGAAACCGCTCATCCGCATTTCCTGACCTTTGACTACGGCTTGTGCAAAGACGAAAACGGAGAAGTAGTGCCCATGCTGATTGAAATGCAGGGCTTCCCTTCCTTGTATGGATTTCAGACCCATTTGGCGGCTACTTTCAAAACTGCATTTGGACTAGACCAGCAACTAAGCCCTTACTTTAATGGACTAACCCAAGCCAGCTATTTTGAACTGCTTAAAAGGGTAATTGTTGGACAATACGAGCCTCACGAAGTAGCCTTGATGGATTTGGATGCACCAAACCAAAAAACAGCCATCGATTTCTTTGTAACGGCCCAACATTTAGGCATACCAGTTCTGGCACTGGAAGAAATCAAAAAAGAAGGCAAACAACTCTTTTACGAAAAAGACGGTCAAAAAATCCAGTTGAAACGCATCTACAACCGCCTGATTTTTGACGAGATTGGCGAAAACACCGCTATCTTCGAACAATGTTTCGATCCGCGCGAGGAATTGGACATCGAATGGATTACGCATCCCAACTGGTTCTATCGCATCAGCAAATATACCATGCCCTTCCTGCAAAGCAAGTTCGTACCTGAAACGCATTTTCTGCATAACTTAAAAGCCATACCTGCCGATTTGGAAAATTATGTGCTCAAACCCCTGTTCTCTTTTGCCGGAATGGGCGTCATCATCGATGTAACCCCAAGCGATGTTGCGCAGATCAAAGACCCCGAAAACTGGATCCTACAACGCAAGGTAACCTACGAGCCGGTTATCCAGGCGCTAGATGCTGGGGTGAAGGCTGAGATCAGGATGATGTACCTTTGGCCCGAAGGCGGAGAGCCTCAGCTCTGCATTAACCTGGCCAGGCTCAGTCGAGGCAAAATGATAGGCGTACGCTATAACAAGGATTTTGATTGGGTAGGCGGTACAGTTGGGCTGATGGAGGGATAATTGATTAATTAATTTGACAGTAATTTGAACCGCCCCTCATAAATAATCGTAATTTTGCATCATGGATATTCAGTTTATCTTAATGATTGTGGTTTTTGTCATCGCGCTGTTTTACATCGGCCGATTGATTTACCGTTCCATTTCTCCAAAAGCTGGATCTTGCGCTTCAGGCTGTGGCAAATGTGGCGCCAACTTCTCTAATATTCCAGAGCCTAAAAAATAAGTCCCATGCTGGAGAAATTTCAAGCCTACCTGCAAGAACGATTAGCCATTACTGACGAGCAGGCCAAGGAAGCGGTGAGTTGCCTCAAAACCAAAAGCTTTAAAAAAGGGCAGGTTGTTTTAAGTCCCGGCGATTTGAAATCGGATTCCTATTTCATTAACAGTGGCTTGTTGCGTTGCTTTTCCATCGACGAAAAAGGCAAGGAGCACATCATTCAATTCGCACCGGAAAACTGGATGATTTCCGAAAGGAACAGTTCCGTGTTTAACGAGCCTTCTTTCTTTTATATCGACGCCATAGAAGACACCGAAGTTGTTTTGGTAAAAAAGGATTTTTTTCCAGCCATTCAATATGTGGTGCCAAAAATACTCGAGTTGAACATCCTGATGTTGCACAACTCCATCCGCTTCATGCAGAAAAGGATCAATATGCTGCTCGGTGCTACCGCCGAAGAACGCTACCTCGACTTCATCAAGCTCTATCCCAACCTTACCCTGCGCGTACCCCAATGGATGATTGCTTCTTATTTGGGCATTACCCCAGAATCGCTGAGCCGCGTACGCAAGGATTTGGCCAAAAAGCATTTTAAGTAGTTTTGATCCAATAGGCCATGCTGCTGGCTAGCGCTAACTTCTAGGCACTGCCCCAAACGATGGGCTACGATCAAGAACCGACTGGTAATTACTTATCATACATCAATGTGAGCGAAAACCAGGCGCCTTAACTTTGTGTTATAAAATTTAAACAGCTTAAAAAACATAAAGTTATGGCAACTACTAAATGGACATTGGATCCAACCCACAGCGAACTTCAATTTAAGGTAAAACACTTGATGATTACTACTGTTACCGGTAGTTTGAAATCTTTCTCGGCAGAACTAAGCGCAGATGGCGACGATTTTTCTAGTTCGTCTATATCTTTTAAAGGAGATATAGATTCTATCGATACAGGAAACAAAGACAGGGATAACCACCTAAAAAGTGCTGATTTCTTTGATGCCGAAAAATTCCCAGCTATTGAATTTACTTCAACCTCGGTAGAGAAAGACGGCGACGACTATATCGTTAAAGGCGACTTGACCATTAAAGGCAACACCAAACCTGTTAAATTAACCGCCGAATTTGGCGGCATTGCAACCGACCCATGGGGCAACACCAAAGCAGGATTTACTTTAAGCGGCAAGATCAACCGTGCCGAATTTGGCTTAACCTGGAACGCAGCCCTTGAAACCGGTGGCGTAATGGTAAGCGAAGATGTAAGGATCCTAGGCGAACTCCAGTTCGTCAAACAAGCATAAGCAACACGCCTTGAGCGTACTGCACCAGTGATAAGCGTTTGGTATTTATAACGCCAGACGCTTCGCACAAAACTCTAATCTTTTCAATGATGAAAGCAAATGTAAAAAAAGTAGCAGCAGTGTTAAATCCACCTGCACCGCACATGGTAGGCGATGGTTTTAGGGTACATAATTTCTTCCCTAGTGGCTATCGACTGAACATGAGTCCTTTCTTTATGCTCGATTACAATGCGAAAATCGAATTTTCTGCCCGCAACGAACCCCGTGGCGTGGGTGTACACCCACATCGCGGCTTCGAAACCGTAACCATTGCCTATCATGGCGCCGTGGCGCATCACGATAGTGCCGGCAATTCGGGTACCATTTATCCCGGCGATGTACAATGGATGACTGCCGCCAGCGGCATACTCCATAAAGAATACCACGAAGAGAGCTACAGCAAAAAAGGCGGTCCTTTTCAAACCGTACAGCTAAGGGTAAATCTGCCTGCCCAGTATAAGATGAGCGCACCAAAATACCAAGGCGTAAAGCAAGGCGATATGCAAAAACTCGTATTGCCAAACGACCAGGGAATTATCGAGGTCATTGCAGGCAACTACCAAGGTACCAAGGGCAGCGTAACTACTTTTAGCCCCATTGAAATGTATAACGCCCGGCTGAACAAAGGAGCCCAAGCCAGTTTCAGCTTCCCGGCCAATTACAATACCGGTTTTGTAGTGATAGAAGGAAGCATTAAGGTAAACGGAACAGAACAGGCCAGCACCAATCAAATGGTGTACTTCGAAAACGAAGGTGAGGATATTGAAATCGAAGCCTTGGAAAACAGCATCGTGTTGATACTGAGTGGCGAACCCATTGACGAACCAATTGCCGCTTACGGCCCCTTTTTGATGAACAAGCCCGAAGAAATACAGCAAGCCATAGCCGATTATAACGAAGGGAAGTTCGGCTATCTTGAAGAATAAATTACCTTGATGGTTTTTTAAGAAGTCGGCCATTGCTCATGCATGGCCGGCTTTTTTTATGACGGTAGCCTAATCTTCGTCTACAAAATAATTGATTTCCAAAAACCGATCGAGCGCGGCTTTATCCTCTTTTTTGGCTTTCATTTCTTTTAAAACGCCACCTACCTTCAGCTTCTTTTCAGGCAGCTTTTCTTTGCCTTTTTTATTGCCGATAATGAATGTTTCCGAATGTTGCTCATCCCGGATTTCGTAAAT
>JBCNPG010000329.1:0-4444 GCA_039593445.1 Pedobacter sp. | reverse complement strand
TGCTGGCCATGTAGCGCGCACGCAGGTCACCCATGCGCAAGGCTTCGATGTGATCCCAGCTGCGGATCTTGATGGTGGACAGGTCCACACCGGGCGCCGTGCGCGTCGGATCATGACTTTCCATCAGGGTGCTGCCATCGGCGCGGGCGATGCGCACCAGCAGCTGGTCATGGCCGGAGAGGGTGTCCAATACCAGGTGGCGGCGCGTGAGGATGTCCTCCAGTGAGGCCGCATGCTCAACCAGGTGATTGATGGAGCGGCACTTGCCGGCCAGCTCTTCATCGTCGCGCGCCTCCAGCTGCATGTGCAGCGAGTGCGACAGATAGCTGCCAACGGCCGTGAACAGCACCAGTGCCAGCAATCCGAACAGCACCACCAGTTCTAGCTACGGCAGACCAAGCAGAGGCGGTTCTACCACTGATGCAAGGCCAACCAGAAGCGAGGCTCCATCTAGACCCGCTCCTACTTACAACCCACCGGCTCAAAGTTCCCCTCCACCATCAAGCAGCGGTGGCGGCAGCCGTGGATCAAGCGGTAGTTCTGGTGGCGGCGGCGGTGGCGGCAGACCAACCAGAGGCGGCAGGTAATTATCCATCTAAAGTAAATTAAACACAAATGAAAAAAATTCTAACCCTGTTCGTAGTGGCTATAGTAGCCTCTACCAGCAATACTTACGCGCAATACGCCAGCGATGCATTGCGCTTCTCTCAAACCAATTACGGCAGTACCGCTCGATTTAAAGCCATGGGAAATGCACAGATTGCCAATGGTGGCGACTTGAGTTCTTTGGGTGGCAACCCGGCCGGACTTGGTCTTTTTACCAAATCTGAATTTGGTTTTACGCCAGAATTTAACCAAAGCGGCATGAACGCCACTTACCTTGGCCAAAACGACATCACCAATAAAAGCCAATTGAATATTAACCAAATCGGTGCTGTATTCTTCGCCCCTACTTACAAACAAAGGGGAGAAGATACCAAAAAAGGCCTGATTAGTGGCGTTTTCGGCATCGGCTATAACAGGACCAACGATTATGGCATGGAAGTAAATTATGCCGGCACAAACGGCCGCAATTCGATAACTGATTATTTTGCAGAACTCGCAGGTTCTACCGCACCCAACAACCTTGCCCAAGGCAGTTTAGAAAGAATGGCGTACGACAATTACCTGATTAGCTTTGATAATGGCGCAGGCAATTATTTTTCGGAAACTTTTGTAGACCAAAGCAAAAACGAATTCAATTTTCAGCGTAAGAACGAAGTAAGATCGGGTTCGGTTTCTGAATTCAATTTTTCAGCTGCAGACAACATCTCGAATCAGTTTTATATTGGTGCCAGCATTGGCTTGATCGATCTCAGGTATAACAGCGATTCACAGTTTGAAGAAAGCGGACGTGCGCGCGAATACGACGCCGCTGGCAACCTCACCGGCAACAACATCAACTACAAACTGTTGTTTAACCAAAGCCAGGTAACCAAAGGCTCGGGTGTAAACGGACGTATCGGGGTAATTTTCAGGCCGGTAGATGGTTTGCGTTTAGGTGCTACCTTCCAAACACCAACCTGGTTTGTAATTGACGATAGCTATACCGAAGGCCTAGACAACAGGGGTACCATTAGGGGCACAACCGATAAACAGACTTACGACTTCACCTACAATTTGCGCACACCACTAAAAGGTTCTTTTGGCGCGAGTTATGTAATTGCTGGCCAAGCGCTAATCTCAGCAGATATTGATTTTGTAGATTATTCGAGCATCAGGTTTTCTACCAACAGCAGTGGCAGCAGCGGCGACAACAATATCATGGTTGACAACAACAGCGACGTAAGAAATAACTACAAGAGCGCCGTGAACTATAGAGTTGGTGGTGAATACAAATTGAACAACCTAAGCTTAAGAGCAGGTTATGGCCTAAATGGCTCGCCATATAAAAGCGACAGCGATAATGTTTTCGACACCAAGATGTACAGTGGCGGCTTGGGTTATCGTGTAAACAATTACTACGTAGACCTTACCTACCAAAGGGTAGAAACCAATAACGATTTTAGTCCTTATACCCTAAGCGCCGGCACAGAACCAGTTGCACAGGCAAAAAACACCAAAAACAATGTTTTCTTAACCTTAGGCTTGAGGTTTTAAGTACCGAAACTGTTTAAATAAAATAAACAAAACCCCGATTGTTATTGGCAATCGGGGTTTTTTATAATATTTTACTTGGGACAGGATTTTTAGATTATTCCATAAAGCGAAGCTCCCTGTACCCCTAGCCGATCTACTCTTTTCTCGATGGCTTCATCCTTGATCAGCTCTGGTGCATGATGTGGCTTTTTGCGCGCATCGATAATGATTGGACCAGTGCAGCCCCAATGTTTATCGCGGCTAAAATCATTAATTCCGTCAATGTCTGCAGCCGGATTGCTTCTTGTAAAAGTAACCCATACCAGGTTATTTACGTTGGCTGCTGTAAATGGAGCATCATCGCAAAGGACAATCAAAGGCAAACCGCTTAAGTCGACGGCCTGTAGTTTTTCCTTTAACAGGCTTATCTCTTGTTTGGCTTGCGCCGCATGAAGATATGGACCAGCTTGCAATGCCAAAACACCGGGAATTGCAATTTGGCCTAAGCCAAATGGTGCAGGCCAATTTAAATCGGATGGTAATGATTCGGCCAATTCTCTTTTTTTAGCGCCCGCCACAGCGAAAACCACTTTCGAGCCCGCATTCAGCCCATCGCCGGAATAATCGAGCGTATCAATTGTGGTGTTGGTATAAAAATGCAGGTCGCGACTTGGGTCTATCCTTTCTAAAACATGCTGTAAAAAGCCTGCAATGTTATTGGTGCTAAGGCTTTCGTCATCTTCCCTCGCCGCAATCAATAGGTATTTGGCCAAACTCAATTGGTTTTTGCCCAGAATATGATTAGCAATGGTTAAAATTTCCTGTGGCTTGCGATCCTTTAAATACGGCGTGTAACGCTCGCTTCCAATGGCAAACAACAAAGGATGTACGCCAGCTGCATCCACAGCGTTTACTTCTTTTAGGCCATGGATTTCCTCCGGAATAGCCGAACCGGTAATTTCATGGATCAATGCGCCAAAACTGGTATCTTCTTGTGGAGGCCTGCCTACCACGGTAAACGACCAGATGGCATCTTTTTTATGGTAAACGTTGTGCACCTTCATTAAAGGAAATGGATGCGTCAAGCTATAATAACCCAAATGGTCGCCAAATGGCCCTTCTGGCTTATTCTCATGCGGATATACTGTTCCGGTAATTACAAAATCGGCATCGGCCGAGATGCAGAAACCTTCTTCATCGTAAAAATACCTGAAACGCCTATTGCCTAAGGCCCCTGCAAAGGTAAGTTCGGAAAGCCCTTCTGGCAAAGGCATTACGGCAGCGAGCGGATGCGATGGTGGTCCGCCTACAAAAATGCTCACTTTTAAAGGTTGTCCCTTGGCATTGGCTTTGGTTTGATGCACGCCAATCCCGCGGTGGATCTGGTAATGCAACCCGATTTCCCTATCCTGTACATAATCGTTTCCGGCCAGTTGGATGCGATACATGCCTACATTGGCATTCATAACGCCAGGCTTATCGATATCTTCCGTAAAAACCTGTGGCATGGTAATAAACGGACCGCCATCCATAGGCCAATTGACAATTTGAGGCAGGCTGCCAATCGTTGTTTTTTGGAAAGTATTTTTAAAAAGCGATTGTTTTAATGGCAGGGCCGACAGGGCCGTTAAAGCTGAACCTGCATATTTGAATGGATTTTTTAATGCCTTGATGGGATCTGAACGCAGGGCAACCAATTGTTCTACCTTGGGCAGGCTGTCTCTGAACATGAATTTAGAGCGGGCTAAAGTGCCGAACAAATTTGAAACGGCTTTGAACGGGCTTCCTTTTACGTTTTCGAACAACAAGGCTGGTCCCTGCTTCTCAAAAACCCTTAAATGGATAGCCGCCATTTCCAGGTATGGATCAACTTCTTCTTTTATTCTTACCAAATGACCATGTTTCTCGAGGTCGGCAATACATTCGGCTAAATTTCGATATCCCATTGGTGCAAAAGTAATAAATTGAGTTGTGAGTTACTAGTTGTCAGTTGCTAGTTGCTAGTTTCAGCTACCGGCCTTAAAATATACTAATGGCTAATGAACGGATGAACCAATGAACGAATACCCAATAAGCAAAAAATCCCCGCTTTGCTTGAAACGGGGATTTTTCACAAAATAGGTAAGCTGTTTTATTTCTTGCCTGCGAAAGAACGCTACATCCAAGTGTTTTTTTCCTTGAATTGCATGAAGCGGTTCACCATGTCGTTTGAGCCATCATCCCCAGCCTTGTCCGTAGCTTCGAGCAGTTCTCTTTCCAGCTCGATCAGTTTGGCCATATCGTCTAAGATCGCTTCAACCATGGCCATGTCGTTCATGCCAATGGT
>JBCNPG010000328.1:0-4450 GCA_039593445.1 Pedobacter sp. | reverse complement strand
TGGGAAAACCAGAAACCGGTGGACTAAAACTAAATTAAGCGTAAAAAAGCAGCTTGTCCTCTTGCACGCATTTTCTTTTTAATTGGGAGGTTAGCCCAGTAACGAATACATTTGCATAAACATTGAAATATAGCCGATGAAAACCGTATTAGTTACTGGAAGCAATGGCCTGCTGGGCCAAAAAATTACTGAACAGGTCGTAAAACAAGGTGGCGTAAAGCTTGTGGCTACCGCCAAGGGCGCCAATCGTTATCCGGTTGATAGTGGCTATGTTTATGAGTCGATGGATATCCTCAACCCGAAAGAAGTGCGCGAAGTTGTGGCCAAGTATAGGCCCGATGCCATTATCCATACGGCGGCCATGACCAATGTAGATGCCTGCGAAACCGAAAAGGAAATGGCTTATCAGCTCAATGTAGTTGCCGTGCAGACTTTGATTGAAGTGTGCGAAGCGTTCGATGTCCAATTGGTGCATCTTTCTACCGATTTTATTTTTGATGGTGCGGCCGGGCCTTATGATGAAGAGGCAGCGCCCAATCCCTTGAGCTATTATGGGCAAACCAAGCTGGAGGCCGAAGAACTGCTCAAGAAATCGAATATCAAATGGGCCATTTTGCGTACCATTATTGTATATGGCATTGTAAGCGATATGAGCCGGAGCAATATCGTGCTTTGGGCCAAGGGTGCCTTGGAGAAAGGAAATCCGCTAAATATCGTAAACGACCAGTGGCGCATGCCTACGCTTGCCGAAGACTTGGCTGCCTGTTGCCTGCTTGCCGTAGAACATGGGGCGCAAGGTGTTTTTAACGTGTCGGGCAAAGATATGATGAGCATTTCTGAGCTGGTGGCCCGCGTAGCCGATTTTTGGGGTCTCGACAAAAGCCTCATCAACGAAATCAGCGCCGCTACTTTAAGCCAGGCGGCCAAACGTCCGGTACGTACAGGTTTTATTTTAGACAAAGCCATGACCCAACTTCATTACCAACCGCATAGCTTTGAGGAAGGATTGGCCATTGTGGACGAACAGCTGAAAGCTAGAGGGTAAGTATCAAGATAGCAATAACTATGGGCAGTGCTCGATTTAACAATAATAACGATTAACAGTTGGTAGTTTTCAGTGGCGGTTAACCAGTTCAGCAATAGCAACAATTAAAATATTACAATCTTAAAACTTTACAACATTTAACAAATTCCACGATGGCACTACAAGTAGGCGATAAAGCCCCAGATTTTAAATTATTGAATACAGAGCTTAAAGAAGTAAGCCTGGCCGATTACAAAGGCAAGAAATTGGTTGTTCATTTTTTTCCGATGGCCTTTACCGGCGTTTGCACCACGCAGCTGTGCACCATGCGCGACAGTTTTGGTTATTACGAAGGCATGAATGCTGGTGTAGTGGGTATTTCGGTCGATTCGCCGTTCACCCTGGCCAAGTTTAAAGAAGACCAAGCTTATCAGTTCCCTTTGCTTTCCGATTTTAACAAGGAGGTTTCGCCGGCTTATGATGCGCTTTATAGCGAATTTGCCTTCGGACTTAAAGGTGTTTCTAAAAGAGCGGCTTTTGTGATCGACGAAGAAGGAAAAATTGCTTATGCAGAAGTTTTGGAGTCGGCGGGCGATCTGCCTGATTTTAATGCCATTAAACAGGCTGTAGAAGCCTAGTCGAGCTGCTTTTTGGCAAATAATTCAATTTTTCTTGAATAAAAATTGTGAAATTGAATTTGATGCCTTACTTTTGCAGTCCGTTAGAAACGGCAATGCACCCGTAGCTCAATTGGATAGAGCATCTGACTACGGATCAGAAGGTTTGGGGTTCGAATCCCTACGAGTGCACTTAACCGGAATGAAATTCTTTCAGAAATTTTGTTCCGGTTTTTTTATGTTTTCGTTTTCAGCGCCAGTTCTAAACGCTAAGCCATCCTACAGTAGGGCAAATCCGCCGATCCTCTCTTCTTACTGGTTAGTAATTTGATGCCCCATTTGTTTAAGTCAAAACAATGAGCCACATTTGAATTTCTATCTAATCCCTACTTATGAACAAACTCATTTCATTTTTTGCCTTGCTAACCGCTATGGCAAGCTTTACGGCCAAGGCGCAACAGCCCAAGCCTATCCTCAAAGTTGGCCTTATGGCTGATATCCAATATGCTGATGCCGAAACGAGAGGCTCGCGCTATTACAGGAATTCGTTAAATAAGCTCAAATCCTGTGTAGCAGACCTCAATCAGCAAAAAGTTCAGTTTTCTGTCAATCTGGGCGATATCACAGACCGCAATCCCAAAGACCTGGATTCGGTACTGCCTATTTTGAACGATTTGAAAAATCCGGTTTACAATACTACCGGGAACCATGATTATCAAGGGGTCAAAGAAAACAAGGCCTTATACGCAAAGTTGCGCATGCCGGCCGAATATTATGCTTTTGCCCAAAAGGATTGGCTGTTTATCATGTTAAATACCAATGAAGTTGCTACGTATGCTAATGTTTCGGGAACATGGAAAGAGCAGGAGCTCAAGTCGATGATAGACAGTATTAAGGCAGTTAAAGGTGTGAATGCCGAAGAATACAATGGCGGAATTAGCTCTAGACAGCTCAGATGGCTGGATAGTTTATTGGCATCAGCGCAGCGCAGGAACCAAAAGGTGCTGATATTTTCCCATCACCCACTCGATTTTGCTCAAGGCCTTACTGCGTTAAATAACGATAAAATATTTAATATAATTACCAAATACAGCTGCGTTAAGGCGCTTGTGGCAGGGCATCATCATAGCGGAGCCTTTGGCTACCACGCGGCCCTGCCGTGTATAACGCTTGAAGGTATGGTAGAAACTGCAGATAAAAACGCCTATGCAATTCTGGAAATTTATTCCAATAGCTTTGAGATTAAAGGCAGAGGCCGAGTAAAATCATACCAGTTTAAGCTTGATTGAAAGTGTATAAACGTAACGCGTGCTTCAAGATGCTCAATAATTTGAGCCATGTAGCTAGAGTATTGTCTACCCTGTGTAAAGTATGGTGCATTTATTGGCTATACCATTGGCACGCACTCGTTTGCTCTATCCAAAGTTTAAAAAAATACATGAACACCCAATTTATATTTATATATTTGCAGCCGCAAAGGATTAGCCTTAAACGGGTTGATTTATGTTTTTTTAACCAGTACTAAACTTCCTTTTGGGAGTTTTTAACTAACTAGACCTTAATGCTGAATTTAGTTCTCTTTGGCCCTCCAGGTGCAGGCAAAGGCACCCAATCTCAGAAACTGATAGACAAGTATCAGTTAGTCCATATTTCTACCGGAGATCTTTTCAGAGCACACATTAAAAATCAAACACCGCTAGGCAAAAAAGTGAGTAAGTTGATCGCTGATGGCGAATTGGTGCCAGATAAAATCACCATCGACATGCTAGAAGAAGAGGTAGATAAAAATCCGCAGGCCAAAGGCTTTGTGTTCGACGGTTTTCCGAGAACCATTCCGCAGGCTGTAGAACTGGATAAGTTCTTGGAAAGCAAGGGAAGCAAGATTGCCGGTGTCATTGCACTCGATGTTGATAAAGACGAACTGACCAAGCGCGTAGCGCAGCGCCAAAAGGAAAGCGGCAGGGTTGACGACCAGGCAGACAAGATCCAAAAACGTATCGACGAGTATTTCAACAAGATTGTTTTGGTGCTACCTTACTACGATGAACAAAAAAAACTGACCAAAATCAATGGAATCGGCGAAATCGAAACCATTTTTAACAACCTTTGTGCGGTTATTGATCAGTATTAAATTATAAATAGATAAAGGAATAGCGGGAAGAGGTTAGGTTCTTTCCGCTTTTTTATTTTAAAGGAGTTATTATGTCGCAAGGATCAAATTTTGTAGATTATGTTAAGATATGTTGCCGTTCTGGCAAGGGAGGAGCGGGTTCTGCACATTTGCACCGCGATAAGCTAACGGCGACCGGTGGCCCCGATGGTGGCGACGGCGGCAGGGGCGGCCACATCATCCTCAAGGGAAATTCGCAGTTCTGGACCCTGCTCCATCTCAAATACCGCAAGCATATCATTGCAGAAGATGGCCTAAGTGGTGGCAGCGGACAAAAAACCGGCCGTACCGGCAAAGACGAAATCCTAGAAGTGCCATTGGGTACCATTGCGCGCAACGCCGAAACCGGCGAAGTGCTTTTTGAAATCACCCAGGATGGCGAAACCAAAATATTGACCGCTGGAGGCAGAGGCGGATTGGGCAACTGGCACTTTAAAAGCGCCACGCAGCAAACGCCGCGTTTTGCACAGCCAGGTGAGCCTGGAAAAGAAGAATGGATGGTCCTGGAGCTTAAAGTACTGGCTGATGTAGGCTTGGTGGGCTTCCCTAATGCCGGAAAATCTACTTTGTTATCCGTGCTTTCGGCTGCCAAACCAGAAATTGCCGACTACCCTTTCACCACTTTGGTACCCAACCTGG
>JBCNPG010000327.1:0-4455 GCA_039593445.1 Pedobacter sp. | reverse complement strand
CATTTCTTTTCTCCTCTAATTAAAGTTTAATGGTTTTTGGTGATTGTGCGGCATGTGGATGCTCGGCACCAGCATAAACAAAAAGATTGGTGTACAACTTTTTGCCCAATTTGGTTTTAGGCAACATACCACGAACGGCCTTCTCGATGATACGAGTTGGGTGCTTTGCCATTAACTCTTTTGGAGAAATGAATCTTTGACCACCTGGATATCCAGTGTAAGAAACATATTCTTTCTCGCTGAACTTGTTTCCGGTCAGTTTAACCTTGTCTGCATTAATAACGATCACGTTATCGCCGCAGTCTACGTTTGGGGTAAACTCAGGCTTGTGTTTTCCTCTGATGATCATTGCGATCTTAGAAGACAAGCGCCCCAAAATCTCTCCTTGTGCATCAACAACAACCCACTGTTTATTAACAGTTTTTGCATTGGCAGAGACAGTTTTGTAACTTAACGTATTCACTTGCTTTTATTTAATTTGTTAAAAAATATTGATTACCCTAGTTTTTAGGGACTGCAAAGATAGGGAGAATACTTTAATTACCAAATAGTTGAAGCAAAAATTTTAAGTATTGTAGCACAAGCAGTTAAACGGGCTGGAATAATTTCCTGATCAGCCCCTTTCGAGGTCGCAATTTGCGACTTCAAACTTGATCTTACAACTCATCTGGCTTGTAGCCGATCCTTCTTCTGGGTTTAGCCTTTTTCTCGGTAAGCTCGTCGATATAACTGAACACCAGTTCGATGTTTTTATCGTGGTTTTGCAGCTGTTTCTTGATGTCGCCTATTTCGAGTTTTAGATCCGAATGTTCATTAAGCAACTCCCGCAACTTGGTAAATACCCTTACAATCTGGATATTCACTTGAATGGCCTGCTTGCTGCTCAACACGCTCGACAGCATTAATACGCCGTGTTCTGTAAAAACGAAAGGCAGCTTTCTTCTGCCGCCCCAACTTGAAGTCGCAAATTGCGACTTCAAGATTCTCCACTCTTCCTCGGTAAGCTGAAACATAAAATCGGGCGGAAACCGATCCGCATTCCTGCCCACCTGTTCGTTGAGCCTTTTCGTTTCAGCACCATACAGCTCGGCCAGGTCGCTATCAAGCATTACCTTTTGGCCTCTGATTTCGTAGATCTTATTTGCAACAATGGTTTCGGGGATGATGGACTGTACTGATTTTGCCATCATGTTTTAGATTGCTTTATTATTAGATTGTTGTATTGTTTAGGCGGTCTGGCAACGCCAACCGTTTAACACCTAACCCTTGGCCCTCTTCAATAGGATAGACATCGTTTTGGTCTCCTTGCCGTCTTTGGTGTCGAACATTTCCATCTGCTGCGTATTGTCGTCCACGATCTTCATTGTTTCCCTAACGATAATATCTTTTCCGGTAACCGCATCGGTGGCCCGGCCTTTCATGTTCAAGGTGTTGGTAGCCTCGTCAAAAGTTCCTTCCAACTGCATCACACCGGTACCCATATTATCAATCCAGGTGCTGATAAAGATCTTTTTGGCATTGTCGTAAGCCAGCGTACCTTGCCCTTCGAAAGGCAGTTTGTCGATAACGCCCTTATAAATAGACTGCTGATAACGGCCGCCAAGGATCATCCTGTTTTCGCAGGTGGCCTTGTTCACAACAGAGGCCTGATCCGGATTTGCGTAAAAAGAAATCTCCGCATCCCATTTGCCATCAGCCTTGGCGAGCATCTGATGTACTTTGCCAGGCGCCATATAAGCTGCCCAAGCCTTATTCATGGATGCGGTATCAACAGGTGTTTCCATTGCGCCTGTTTTGGAAACCGCGCTACTATCGGCGCCAGTTGTGGCAGAATTCTTTTCGTTGTTGCAGGCACTGGCCAACAACAAGGCTATGCTCAAAGCCATGCTTAACTTTCTCATTTTTATCGTTTTAAGTTTCGGTTACTTAAATATAACAAAATTAAGCTGATTGCGTTTTCAGGTTTTTCAGGAAGTAGGCTACCGCATGCCACAGCACCCCAAGCACGAGCGCTGCAGTTAAAGCTACATAAAGCTGATTATCGCTGCTCATAAAACTATATTCGATGGCTGGAACAATTACATTAACCAAGCCATAAACCAATAGTCCGGCATAGTACAGGCTCCATAACGCGAAGGGATAGAACCAGATTTTCCACTGGTAATTGCCCAGCTGAAAGCTCCGCAGCGCCAACCAGTTAAGTACCACAATAGCCAAAATACCGGAGGTAGAGGTTAGGCTCCCGCTTCTGAGGTAAACAACCATATAAATGATGGCCAGAAAAAGATTAAAATACGAAAGTCGCTGCAGCATAGCTAATAAATCAGGCAATAAGGCCGATATCTTTTAAGGTTGTTGAGCGGTAGGTTGTTTCGGCATCGGGAAAATTGTTGTTTGGATCATACAAAAAGGTAGCTATGCCCAACTCCAAACCAAACCTTATTTCCGAGTCGGGATCATCGCCAACAATCAATATATCGGCAGGACTGAGTTCGTATTTTTGCATCACTTCTACAAAAGCATCTTTCTTGCTGCCAGTCGTTTTGGTGGCGTCAACCACAAAAACCTCGTCAAAATCGTTGGCTATGCCCAGCATCTGTACCTTGCTGCGCTGTTTCTTTTCAAAACCGGCGGTTACAATAAATTTGAGACCGTTTAGCGCCTTCAGGTAATGGTATTCGTCGTGCACGGTTAATGGCGTCTTCACTTCGTCCTGCTCCAGATAGGCAACCGCACTGGCAATAGCGGCTTCGTTAAACTGGTAAAGCTTGGCCACTTTTTGAAACGGTGTACGCATCATTTCAATTTTTGCCTTTTCAAAGGCTTCGGCGCTGACCCCCAAATCGTGGCTAGCCAATAAATTATACAGGGGGCCAAGCAGCACCTCCACATTAGGCTTCGTAAAGTACACCGTATTATCGAGATCAATGAAATAGGCTTTTTTCATGGCGTTTGCGTTTGTTCCTACATAAATACAGAAAATGGAAAACAACTTTGTCTGTATAACGTTAAATAGATAAATTATTGACTATGACAAAGCAAACAAAAATATTAGCAGGCGTATTGGCCGGTGCCGCATTGGGCGCTGTAGTGGCCTTGGTAGTTTCATCAGACAAAACCGACGATATCAAAGACAAGGTAGGCGACTGGTTCTGCGATTTGCTGGGCAGTTCGAAAGATAAACTGAGTACCGTTGGCGAATTGGTGAAAAATACCTTGAGCAGGGCAAAAGCCTAGAATTAAAACAAAATTGCCCAATCCAATGGCTATCTTTGAGGCATGGATGTTTTTGGAAAGGCGCTAGCAGATTACTACCAAAAGGGCAAAGCCAACACTTTGTGGCTGCACAACTCGTACGACGAACCCGAGGAGATGCCGATTGATGTCTTTTTTCGGGATGACCAAGATATGCCCGAACTCGAGCATCAAGCCATGGCGCTTTGCAAAGGAAGGATTTTGGATGTTGGTGCAGGAGTAGGCAGTCATGCCTTATGGCTGCAACAAAAAGGCTTTGATGTTACTGCCATCGACATTGTGGCACCGGCGGTCGAAATTATGCGCAGCAGAGGGGTGAAAAACGCATTGGTTCAAGACGTTTTTAAGCTCAACCAAAAATACGATACTCTCTTATTCATGATGAATGGCATCGGCCTAACTGGAACCTTGCCTGGATTTGTAAGCTTTTTAGAAAAGGCCAAAACCCTGATCAATCCGAATGGCCAGCTTATTTTCGACAGCTCTGACATCTCTTATCTGTACGACGATTTGCCCATGCCAAAAGACCATTACTTTGGCGAGATTAGTTATTGCTATGAATACCAAGGGCAAAAAGGAAAGTGGTTCAATTGGCTTTATTTGGACCAGCAGACTTTATTGCGCACCGCCAAACAAGGTGGCTGGCAATGCGCGATTTGCTTTGATGATGGCGAAGACCAATACCTAGCCAAACTGACATTACCTGCCTAAGCCTGTTCTTCCCAAATGCAGGCAATATTAATGATGGTTTGCACCGCTTTTTCCATATCCTGAACCGAAACCCATTCCTGCTTGCCGTGAAAGGCATGCTCACCGGCAAAAATATTCGGACAAGGCAGGCCCATAAACGATAGCCTCGAGCCGTCGGTGCCACCTCTGATGCTTTGCTTTTTAACCTTCAGTCCTGCTCTCTCTATAGCCTGTACGCCATAGGCAATAACCTGTGGATATTGGTCGAGCACCTTTTTCATATTCCGGTATTGAGGTTTTACCGTCAATTCATAACTAGATCCCGGATAGGATTTCAAAACCGCTTTCGCCACATCTTCCAAAACAACGGCGTGTTGCTGCAAAAGCTCATCGTCAAAATCCCTTAGTATAAATTGGGCTTCTGCCTGCTCTACATGGCCTTGCATGCTTACCGGATGGATAAAGCCCTCTTTTTGATGGGTGCTTTCTGGCGTCAAGCGGTCCTTTGGC
>JBCNPG010000326.1:0-4459 GCA_039593445.1 Pedobacter sp. | reverse complement strand
CCTGGAAAGCCTGGGCAATTATGTAAAGGTTTGGCGCGACAGCGATTTTCTGCTCACCCCCAGAACCATGAACAGCTTTGAAGCACAGCTGCCAGCATCAACTTTTGTACGCATCCATAAATCCTATATCTTGAACAAGAAATTTGTGCATTACATGGGGGGAAATACCATCTACCTCAAAAACAAGCGCGAACTGCCTGTCGGCAAAAATTTCAGGCCTATCATCAGGCAACTGCTTGACATGGGCGAATAAAGCTAGCCATTCATCGCTTCCAGCAATTCTTTTTTATAGAGCGGGCCAATCGGCACAGTAGCTTGGTTATCGAGGATCAACCTATTATCCACAATGCGTTGCACATGGTTCTTGTTCACAATGTACGAACGATGTGCCTGTAAAAACTGCTTTGGCTTTAACTGTCCGAGTATGCCCTTTAGCGTTTGGTATACGAGGTAGGATTTTTCGTTGGTAAATACCTTGACATAGTCTTTGCTGCCCTCTATATAAATGATATCCTGTTGCTTGAGGTTGAGCAGGCTTTGCCCATCCTTAATCAGCAAATGCTTTGTGAAGTCGTTTTCAGCAGCAGTTTTTGAAAGTCCCGCCTTGTTTACCGCCTTCATAAACCGCTCGTATGAAAATGGCTTCAACAAATAATCAACCGCATCGAGTTCATAGCTCTCAAAGGCGTACTGCTTATAGGCTGTGGTAAAAATGGTCTTTGGCTTAACGGTTAAAGCCTTCAAAAAATGCAGTCCATTGACCAAGGGCATTTCGATATCCAAAAACAACAGCTCGACCTTGTGCCTGCCCAGATATTCGAATGCTTCTACCGCATTTCTGAAAGAAGCCAAGTGCTGCAGACCTGGAGTTTGGCTAATGTAATGTTCCAATACCTGATGGGCCATTGGCTCGTCGTCTATAACTATACAATTCATTTGCGGTTCAAGATTACGGAGGCCACATATTGGCCATTTTCTTCATTTAAAATCAGTTGATGCCGGTTTGGATAGTAAAGTTCCAATCTTTTTTTGATATTGGCCAATCCGATGCCTCCAACAGCCTTTGCATCCATTTGAGGCATCAATTTTAACTTATCATTTTGTATCGTAAAACTGATTTGTTGCGGGCTTACCGTGATTTGGGCCAATACCGAAGCTTGGTCTTCCAGTTTATGTCGGCCATGCTTGAAACTGTTTTCTACCAAAGGCAAAAACAGCAAGGGTGGAATCTTAATTTCCCCGTCTACTTCGGGGGCCTGAAAAACGATGCTGGCCTTAGGAAACTTCTGCTGTTCGAGCTCAAAATAGCCTTTCAAAAAATCAATTTCTTCCCGCAGGCTTACTTCTTCCTTGTCGCAATCGTACAAGATGTACTGCATCATTTGCGAAAGCAGCAAAATAAAGCGAGGCGTTTCTTTTGCGCCTACCAAACTCAGGCCGTATAAACTGTTTAAGGTGTTGAACAAAAAATGGGGCTGCAACTGTGTTTTGAGCATATTAAGCTGCAGATGCAGGTTATCGGTTTCAGACTGGTGGCGTTTGATTTCATTCTGATACGAAAATCTGGAAAGGCCGATGCAAAAAAAGGCAATCAAGTCGGTAAACATCATGTTCCAATCCCAATATTGGAAAGCAAACTTAAAAAACCTGTGCACGGGAAGGCCTGTTGTAGCCATTTGAAACAGCCATGAAACCGCTGTATTGTTCCAAGGCATCAGCAGCAAAAAATAGGCTATCGTAACCACAAACAAGCCCAAATACCTTTGGCGTTGCAACAAATTGGGAATAATCCAACGATAATAAGGAACAAGCAACAACGTTGAACAGATGCTGTATAAGCAAATTTGCAGGTATGGCAGGTCATTATTTGGCACATGGGGCAGTCCGGAGCTTTCCATGTAGGCAGAATATTTATAGATGCCCACATAAAACAGCCAAATCATGCATTCGAAAAAAAGCGGAAAAGTAAGTACTGGTCTCTTCATCACGATGCTAAAGTCGTGATATTTATTGACTATGCCGAGTTTGTTTTCGACGAAGGCTGGTTTTCGCACGACTAAAAAACCAATTGCAATTTTGGCAGCCTGCCCATTGCCCTTGGTCGAATAATAGCGAACAAGCCTATTTTTTGTGTGTTGATTTGCACTATTAAAACACAAACACATGAAAACTACACTTCAACTTTTTATCGCTTTCTTCTTTTCATCCTTTATTGCCTCGGCACAATCAGTGAACGAGCTTAACTTGTCGAGCAGAATGGCTTTTGTGAAAAGCGCCAAACCCCTGATTGAAAAAATGGCCGAAAAACGAATCATAGCCCTTGGCGAAGGTACTCACGGCACTGCCGAATTCTATAAACTCCGCTATTGGATTACCCGCGATCTGATCGAAAACAAGGGGTTTACCCATATTGCCTTTGAAAACGATCTGAGTGATGGCTTGATGCTCAATCAGGAACTGAACAGCCAAACCGATTTGAACATGCTGATGAAAAAGCGCCTGCTCAGCATTTGGCAGAACGAAGAAATTAAAGAATTACTGACCTGGGTAAGAAACTATAACCAAACCCATCAAAAGAAAGTGATCATTGACGGTATAGACTATGTTTACAACAACGTAGATATCGAAGCCTTACAAAAAACGCTGGCTAAACAACCCGAATTTTCGATGGATGTAAATAGACTGAAGGCTTCAGCTTCTTTACAAGATGCTGCTTGGGAAGCCATGAACAACAAAAACAGCAAAATTGATTTCGAAGCCATGAGCAAAAGCAGTTACAAAGGCTATTTATTGGCCGATAGCCTCAATCAAAAAATACAGCAATCGACCTTGTCTGGCAAGCTGAAATCAGAAAGTCATCTGATCTTATTGAACATGAAACAGGCTTTCTCTCCTTTCTATTATAGCACCATTAAAAAAGCAGAACCCAGCCGCGATGTGAACATGGCGACCAACGTAGCCGAAATATTAAAAGGCACCACCGATAAAATGGTTATTTGGGCACACAATGGCCATGTGGCCAAAACAGGCGTATATGATAATGCGGTTGGCGGCATGGGTGGCGAGATTGCCAAATTGTTTCCCAACCAATATTTTGTAATGGGCACCGGAACAGCTACGGGCACTTTTGCTGCCACCGAACAATCGCGCGATACCTACACCAACCCCATGAAAGCCTATCCGTTAGAAAAAACCGTTGCCGACTCATGGGAAAGCCAGTTTTTAGCGCTCAAGAAACCAGCTTTCTATATTTTTCCAGCGCAGTACAATCACGAAAATGAAGTCAGACCCATGCGTTTTATAGGCTATGGCCCGAAGAGCGACCCAAGCACCAACGATAGAACGAATATCAGCCAACATTTTGATGCCTTTTTGTTTGTAGGCAGTACTCACGCTGCCACTCCTTTAAAATAACAGAGAAATATTGATCAGGCTTTTTAACATTAAGGAATTGAGCGCATTGAAGCGGATTTTGCAATAGCTACTCGTATTGAAAGATCCTGAATCAAGCCCGCCACGACAGCCATTTTTTTCCAAAACGAAGAGGACCAGCAATACAGGCTCTCTTCGTTTTTCTTGTACATATTACCCCGAATTTTTTCTGGGCCTTAAAACCACTCCAGCCACTTCTTGATCAGTGCTACCCTTTGCTTCAAATAATTGGGTCCGAAGAAAATGCTCGACCAGTCGTCGAAGTTTTCGTATTGGAAACCAAGGTAAAACACCCAAAAGCCAAAACCAAAATAAGGCATGGCTGCGAGTTCTTCATCGCTCAAGGGCCTCGTTTTGCGATAGGCCTCTACAAATAAGGCAAAAGACTTTTCTGCCTCTTCCCTACTGATTTTATGGTGGAAACACTCCAGAAAATAATGGATGTAAAAGGAGGTGATATCATTAATCAAATAGCCCTTGCCCATAAAATCGAAGTCGAAGAAAGTGAGTTGTCCATTCTCCTGAAAATGGAAGTTTTTCGGCAGAAAATCGAAGTGGCAATAACCATAACTAAAATTGCTCAGGTCCAACTTTTCTAATTGAGCGCTTACCCGAGTGGCCATTTGAACCAGATCTGCATAAACTTCTCCCATCCCCTCAAAAGCCGGTTTTACCGTTGCAATTGGCTGGGTAATCATAGTCTCAAGCGTGTAGCTTTTCCTTGGATGTTTCAATTCGATAACCGCAGCCAAGTTGTGGAATTTAGCCATTTCCGTTCCCAAAGCTTCCAAATGTTGCGAAGCTAGTTCATAAACCGGTTGACCCAAGGCATAACTCAATAGGATGCCATAGCGGGTTCCTTCTGCCGCATTAAAAGATTGGATCTGTTTACCATCCGACGCTTTGATTGGATAGGAAACACTTACTCCGTTTTCTTTGAGGATATTGAGCAGCTCTACTTCGGCCTTGATCTCGTCGAGTTTACTGTGCGCATCGCGATAAATCTTGAAAATATACTTGTCGGTAT
>JBCNPG010000325.1:0-4467 GCA_039593445.1 Pedobacter sp. | reverse complement strand
CCTGAAAGCAGAACAATCGCATAGTTTCAATGCTTCACTGGTTTGGTCGGGCCTGCAAAAAGACAACATGCAGCTTAGGAGCACGGCCACTGGTTTTTATAACCTTTTTTCTAATAGGATTGATTATGGCATAGATCCATCAAACGCATCGGTTACTACCCTGATCAACGTGTCGAGGTATAAAACCATAGGTGCCACGCTAGACAATGTTTTCATTTGGAATAACCTGCAGGTGAACCTGGGTTTCTCTTACATCGGCAGGTACAACAGGCTGAATGAGGAACCGGCTTTAAATGTGCCTGAGTTGATGTGGGCACCGGAGCTGAATGGCAACGTCACCTACAATTTTCCGAAAATCAACGGAAGCGTAAGCCTATTCTACAAATACACAGGCAAAAGGCCAGGCTACGAAACCATAACCGTAAACGGTACGCCAACTGCCAGGCTGGTGAAGATCGGCGATTTTAGCTGGGCCGACCTCATGCTGAACAAAAACATTTGCAAATACTTTACCCTCAATGCAGGCATCAAAAACCTGTTCGATGTAACCCAACTCACCAATACTTCGACGGCAAGCGGCGGGGCGCATAGCAGCGGCGGTGCAGCTGTGCCTTACAGCTACGGTCGTTCGTACGTGCTGGGCCTGACTTTTAACTGGAATAAAAACTAAAACTCAAATTAATAAAAACATGATGAATAAATTCAAAGCAATGCTGGCGCTTGGCGCAGCAGTAACGGTTTTGGCCGCTTGCAGCAAAGACAAAAATGAACCGGTTGTAGTGCCACCTCCATCTGACGGAAGCACGCTAACGCTGAATGGCCTGATCGGGGCAGAAGCGGGAAGCAGTGCCGGCAACAGCGTTTATGTAGATTTTAGCGCCAACAAGCAAACTGCCGTAGACAGAGATAGTTGGGATTTGGGCTTCTATTCGGGCGCAGATTTTAAGGTGATCTTAAATGCAAGCAACGGCTCATCGGTGATTAAGGTTGATAAAACCGATTTGAATGCCGTTACAGCGGCTGATTTCGATGCGAACAGCCTCAAAGTTGGTCAGGGTGGAGGTACTTTTGCCTTAATAGACGATCCCAGGGAAGCCAATATCTTAAATAAAACAGCTATTGGGGCGGTTGAGGTTACCGATGCAGCTAACAAGGTTTACATTGTGAACAGAAAAGGCGGTGCCAACAATGTATTGGCGACAACAGATCTGTTCAAGATCAGGGTATTGAGAAAAGGAAACGGCTATACTTTGCAATATGCCAAAGTTGGCGATGCGACTTTCAAAACTTTGGACATCACTAAAAATGCCTCGGCTAATTTTCAATTCGCGTCATTGGTGAAAGGAGCAACGGTAAACGTTGAGCCAGAAAAAGCAAGCTGGGATATTGTTTGGGGCTACAGCATGTACTACACGGCTACCTTCCCTTACGCTTTCTCCGACTTGGTATTTGTCAATAACTTGGCTGGCGTTACGGCGGCCGCGGTTGCCACCAGTACCAAAACCTATGCTGCTTTTGGTGAAGCCGATGTGGCTGGTGTTACTTTCTCTAATGCCAGGGACATTATTGGGTCTACCTGGAGAAACACAACCGGAACAGCGATTGGCGTAAAAACAGATATTTTCTATGTGGTTAAAGACGGTGCAGGCAACGTTTACAAACTGAAGTTCAACAGCTTCATCTCCAATGACGGTGGCGAGCGTGGTAAGCCGGTTATCGAATACAAATTGGTTAAAAAAGGATAGATGTTTCGTCCTCGATAAATATTTAGTTAATAGTTTATTGTTTTGTTTAGAAGTTGGCTTTCGGTTTTCTGGAGGCCTTCTTCTTTTTATGCCTAAAAGGATTAACTGATGAGAAAATTCAACAATCGCTTGCCAAATCTCGCCATCATTTATTATCTTAAATCCATAATCTATAACTACTTATGAAACGAAGAACTTTTATTCATACCGGCTCCTTGTTTTTGGCAAGTACCGGACTGGCAAACCTGTTGCCCTTGAAGCCCTTTTCGATGGGACAAAACAAGGCTGATAGAATCCGCATTGGCGTAATTGGCATAAACGGTATGGGTTGGTCAAATTTAACCGCCTTGCTCAAAGATCAGAGGGCACAATGCGTGGCGCTTTGCGACGTAGACCAAAACGTGCTCGATAAAAGAGTTGCCGAATTGGCCAAAAGCAACATTGCCGTAAGCACTACCAACGATTATCAAAAAATACTCGACAACAAGGAGGTTGATGCGGTTGTAATCGGTACGCCCGACCATTGGCACTGCAAAATCATGATCGATGCACTTGCCGCTGGCAAGGACGTTTATGTGGAAAAGCCTGCGGGCAATTCTATCGCCGAGTGCAATGAAATGGTAGCTGCGCAACAGCGCTACAATAAAGTGGTGCAGGTTGGCCAATGGCAACGCAGCCAAAAGCATTTCGCCGATGCCATAGCCTATGTACATTCGGGCAAGCTGGGCAATGTACGTTTGGTCAAGGCTTGGTCTTACCAGGGGTGGATGAAGCCGATACCGGTAGTTGGCGATACGGCGGTTCCGGCAGGAGTTGATTATCAAAAGTGGCTTGGACCGGCAACCATGAGGCCTTTTAACCCCAATCGCTTTCACTTTAATTTCAGGTGGTTTTGGGATTATGCAGGTGGGCTAATGACCGATTGGGGCGTGCACATGATAGATTATGCGCTTCTGGGCATGAAGGCTGCTGCGCCTAAAAGCATTGTGGCCTCTGGTGGCAAATTTGCCTATCCCGACGATGCTTCCGAAACCCCAGATACGCTGACGGCCATTTATGAATTTGAGGGATTTAACCTGCAATGGGAACATGCAACAGGTATTGATGATGGTCCTTATGGCCGAACACATGGCGTAGCATTCATCGGCAATAATGGTACGCTGGTGCTTAACCGTCAGGGTTGGGAAGTTATCCCTGAAAAAGAAGGCGGAAAAGACAAGCTGGAGGCAGTTCCTTTGCAAAAGTCGGTAGATAATGGCCTGTTATTGCACACAAGGAATTTTTTGGATGTGATCCAATCGCGCAAGCTCGAAGACCTGAAAGCGCCGATACAGGCAGGAGCACACGTGGCCAACATCTGCCAAATGGGTAACATTGCCTATCGCACCGGCAAAAAAATATATTGGGATTCTTCAAAAGACAGGTTTACAGACAGTGCGGCTAACAGATATTTAGCCGTACAGTACCATAATGGCTATAAAATGCCGAAGGTATAGTTTGTGGTTAGCACTTGGTTGCAAACCAAGTGCCAATAAAACCAATTATTTGAACTTGTTGAACTTGCCAAAAACGCCTAATGGCAGCTTAACGCCAGAAGTAGCCTGCAGGTAAAGTTCTCCGGTTTCTAGGTTTTGCACTTTCGGAAAAGAGGTTTTGATCAGGTTTTCTACTATGACTGAAGAAAATCCCAAAGAGTAGGTGTTTAGGATGAGGAAGTGCTCTTCTTCATCCAACAACTGTACTACATCTTGCATCATTTCCTGGATATGATCTTCCAATTTCCATTTTTCGCCGTTAGGACCATGGCCATAGGCTGGAGGATCTAAAATGATGCCGTTGTATTTTTTGCCGCGCTTCAATTCGCGTTTTACAAATTTTAGCGCATCCTCTACTACCCAGCGAATATCCTTGAGCTGCGAAAGTTCTTGGTTTTCGTTGGCCCAGTTCACCACCTGCTTAATTGAATCGACATGGGTGGTATCGGCACCTGCGGCTTTGGCCACCAATGAAGCTGCACCCGTATAGGCAAATAGGTTGAGTACTTTGGGGGTAGGGGTCTTAAATTTTTTGATCGAAGAAGAAATGTAATCCCAGTTTACAGCCTGTTCTGGGAAAACCCCAACATGTTTAAAAGAGGTAAGGCCCAAACGCAGGTTAATGCTGATTTCGTCGTTTTTATAGTTTACGTTCCAGCGATCTGGAACATTACGGTCGTTTTTGAGCCATTCGCCTGTAGTAGCCGAGCGACCTTTAAAATTGATATGCGTCTTTTTTTTCCACTCCTGTGGCGATAAAACCTTTTTCCAAACCGCTTGGGGCTCCGGACGGGAAAGCACGAGATTGCCAAAGCGTTCCAGTTTTTCGAAGTCGCCACAGTCTAACAGCTCGTAATCTTTCCAGTGGGTTGGGGTAAGCAGCTTGATCATTATGGGTATTGCAATGTTGTAAAGTTGTAAAATTGAAATGTTGTAAGGTTGAGGGCGTCGTTAATTGAACCGCCAACCGAAACTATAGTTTATCCTTGGCTGCCTTCATAAATCGGCTGGCAAAAACAAAGTCGTTAAGTTCTTGGATATCCGTTTTGGCAATCTCCTTGTTTGAACCTTCCCAGAATTTCTTGCCCTCGTGCAAAAACATGATGTAATCGCCAATGCCCATTACCGAGTTCATATCATGGGTTACCACAATGGTAGTGGTGTTGTACTCTTCGGTAATTTCCTTG
>JBCNPG010000324.1:0-4495 GCA_039593445.1 Pedobacter sp. | reverse complement strand
CGCTACCCTATCCTTTTTGGCCCCTGCCTTTGACCAAGAACTACACATTGACGAAACCCGGAAAAATGCCATGCTGGTTATTGCCGAAATGTATAAGCACCTGAACCCGATTATACCAGGGCATATCGGCTTGTTCGATGATGAGTTTGAGCCACGCGCTTTTGGCGACAATTTCCAGAAACTGGGCACCTCTACCATTTTAATAGAGGCCGGTGGCTATCAAGACGATTTTGAAAAGCAGGAAATCCGTAAATTCTATTTCGGTGCCATGCTGGCCGGATTAGCCGCCATTGCCAGTGGCGATTTCCGAAAGCAAGAGCTCGACAACTATTTTGCCATCCCCAAAAACAACAAGCAGATTTTCCATATCCTCATCCATGGACTGATACTCGATGGAATTGAAGTGAGCATAGGCATTAATTACGACGAAAGTCCAACACCTAATGGCCAAGCAACGACCAAGACCTATAGCATCCAGGATATTGGCGATTTAAGCTACTGCGATGCCTATACCGTGTTTAAACAGCCTAATCTTCAGGTGCAGGGACACGTGCGTTTATACGAAAATGCCTCGTTTGAGTTGTTTGAAAATTCAACGCGGGTTTTAGCTTTTACCAATGGATTAATGCACCAGGCCTAATCTCTGTATCGCTTTTGTGCGATTTGCGTATTTATTTCAGTTATTTCTATAAAGTATCTAAATTTAACCTCGCCGTTTGTCAAAATGGCTAAACCTTAACAAACTAAACAAACAGATTAATGGCATTAAGCAGAATTTGGTCGGGATTTATCATTGTTGCCATCATAGTGGCTTGCATCAAGTGTTTCTTTTTTGGACAAACCGAAATATTCAGCTGGATGGTAACCGGCAAAGCCGATGACCCGACAAACCTGACCAAGGTTGACGGCATCATCCCTACCTGTTGGACCGCCGTAGAACTCTGCTTAAAGCTGATTGGTGTGCTTGCTTTGTTTATCGGCTTTATGAGCATTGCCGAGAAAGCTGGGGGCATTAGGTTACTATCGAGAATTGTGGCGCCATTCTTTTCTAAGCTTTTCCCTGAAATTCCGAAAGACCATCCTTCTATGGGTCACATGATCATGAATTTTTCGGCCAATTTGCTGGGATTGGACAATGCTGCTACGCCATTTGGTTTAAAAGCCATGGCCAGCCTGCAGGAACTTAATCCGAATAAAGATGTGGCAAGCAACTCGCAAATCATGTTTTTGTGTTTGCATGCTGCCGGTTTGAACCTGATCCCGGTAAGTGTAATTGCTATACGGGCTTCCCAAAATGCCAGCGATCCTACCGATATTTTTATTCCCTGCCTCATTGTAACCTTTGTAGGTACCATGGCTGCCATGCTTATCGTTTCCTTTAAACAAAAAATCAATTTGCTACAACCTGCCATCATTGCCTGGGTATTGGGCTTGTCGGTGATCATAGCGGCCTTGGTGCTTTATGTAGCCTCATTGGATTCAATTGGCATCAAATCGTTTTCAGGCATATTGAGCAACGGCATGATTTTACTGATTTTCTTGCTGATTGTTTTGGGCGGCGTTTATAAAAAAATCGACATTTTCGATGCTTTTATCGAAGGGGCTAAAAACGGGTTTGATACGGCTATTAAAATTGTGCCTTACCTTGTGGGCATATTGGTAGCTGTAAGTATGCTGAGAACCAGTGGCACTTTTGATGTAATCATGAACGGTATTACACAGTTTTTTGTCTGGGTTGGTGCCGATACACGCTTTGTAAATGCTTTGCCAACAGCTTTGATCAGACCTTTAAGTGGCGGTGCTGCCCGAGGCATGATGGTAGATACCATGACGGCTTATGGCCCCGATTCTTTCGCCAGTAAGCTTTCGGGTGTTTTTCAAGGTGCCTCAGATACCACTTTTTATGTCATCGCAGTTTATTTTGGTTCGGTAAGCATCAAAAATACCCGGTATGCAGTTGGTGCCATGTTGTTGGCCGACTTGATTGGTGTTTGTACCGCTATCGGGCTAGCCTATCTTTTCTTTGGAAATTTCAAATAATCCAAACCCAATTTATACTCAAAAGCCTCCTGAATTTAAACAGGAGGCTTTTTCAGTTTATACTAGCCGGAAAATAATTCTCCAACTAAAAGAAGAGTCCTAAATTTTGGCTTTAGCCTTTAAGGTTTATCCCACCATACCCTTGCATTCAGGTCGTCGGCACCACCATAAGGAAAGCCGCCTACCGCGTTGTTGTAGCTTGTGGTATTGATCGATCTTTCTTGTGTTGGGTAACCTTCCCTCCTTGGGATCTGTATGCCATTATTATTGGGCGCAGGTGCCAAAAAGTTTGGAAAACCGGTTCTCCTCCACTCTGCCCAACCTTCGTAGCCATGCAAAAACAGATGGATCCAACGTTGGTTGCCAATTTTGCGCAAGGCGTCAGCCGGTGTATAAGCCACCTCGGCATTGGCCATATAGGCAGGCAAGGCGCTCACATCATTGTTGTTCCATTGGCGGATAGAAAATTCGATGGCCTTGTCGTAATTGGCTTTGGCAGTTGCATCGCCACCGGTAATCCAGCCGATTTTAGCGGCTTCGGCCAAGGCAAACAGCGATTGCGCATAGGTAACCAGCGCCACCGGCGAATTCTGCAAACGCAAATTGCTGCCCAGCAACGAATAATTGTTGATAACCACTGTTACCGAGCCTGGCAAACCATAATCTAGGCCCACATAATTTCCAGCCACATTTTTATTGGCAAATACAGGCAAACGCGGATCGTTTAAAGGCAGCATGTAATCAACTACAGGTTTGCTCACCGCGAACCAGTTTCGGCCCAGACGCGTAAACTGGTTGTACCAATAGTTTTCATTGTTTTGGTCGGCCAGGTGCGGATAAGAAAGATTATCGGTATTGGCCGTCATCAGGCCATTGGCTACCGCCTTGCTAAACTCTGATGCACCTGTGGTTTGATCTACCTTGCTCAGTCGCAACGCCATCAAGGCATGGATGGTATTGCCCAGTCTTTTCCATTTGGCTACATCGCCACCATACACGATATCATTTTTGATGTTGCCCCCAGCTACGATGGCCGCGTTGGCTTCGTCGAGCAAAGTAAACAAACGGCCGTAAATGAACTGTTGCTTGTCGTATTTGGGCGTAAAATTGGCATCGCCTTTTAGGGCTTCCGAATAAGGCAAATCGCCCCATCTGTCTGTCATATGCCAGAAAAAATAGGCTTTCAGAATTTTGGCAACCGCAATTTGGTTAACTACCGGGCCTTCGTTGGCATCTAAGGCCGTATTATTGATCACATTTTCCAAGTTCATCAACGGACCGGTATACAAGCCCGAAAAGTTAAAATTAACCGTTACATACCTGCTATTGTCGGTAAACGAAGTATTGGAAAGGTACTGTGGATAGTGCACGCCATAAGGCGACGAACTGAGGCCGGGCAGGTAAAGCTCTGCATTGGCGATCAGTTGCGTACCCGATGCCTTGGTTGGACTATTGGGGTCGGTATTGATGGATTTATCAAATTTTTCGCAGCTGCCCAGTGCCAAGGCCATTAACAAGCCGCTGCAAATTGATTTATAGCTATTTTTCATAAACTTAAAATTAGAAGGTTAGGTTAAGGTTAACACCGAAAGAACGCACGGTTTGCAATTCTCCCTTTTCAATCCAGCTGATCGATGCGCTGCCCGATGATAATTCGGATGGATCGACTCCCTTTGGTGCCTTTTGCCAAATCATAACCGGGTTACGCGCAATAAACGAAATCTTGGCAGATTTAAATGGTGTTTTGGCCAACAATTCAGGTTCAAAATTATAGCCCACACTTATTTCGCGCAGCTTGATGTAAGAGGCGCTATAAATCCATTCATCATAAATGCGTGTTCCCAGATTGGTCCTGAAATAGGTTCTGGCATCTACATAAGCCGTTACTTCCTGTCCGGTTGCCTGCGAGATACCATTTACTTTTACGCCGCCTCCGGCAGCAATGGCATCGCGCACGTTAAAGCCTTTATCGTTGAGCGCCGCCGTTTCGAAAGCCTGGCCCGATTTGGCCGAAAGCATTTTAGACCAGCTGAAAAACTGACCGCCTTTTTGAAAATCGATCATGGCGCCCAAATCAAACTTCCAGATTTTGAAGGTATTTTGAAAGCCACCGGTAAAATCGGGGATAACGCTTCCAAAATCCTTAGCCGTATCAAACAATGGCATATTATCGGTACCCAAAAGCACCTTGCCTGTTCCCGGATCAATTTTATAGCCTGGACCAACCAAATTGCCAAATGAGCGGCCTACGGTCGAATTCAGGTAAATGGTTTGGCTTGAGTAAGTGGCCAAATCATTCTGCAGCACATTAATTCCTGGATAAAGCTCCTCAATCTTGTTCTTGTTTCGAGCAAAGTTGATGCTGGTTTCCCAGGTAAAGAATTTTGATTGTATCGGACGGCCGTTCAACGAAGGCTCAATCCCTTTATTCCTGCTCAGCCCCGCATTAACCACC
>JBCNPG010000323.1:0-4503 GCA_039593445.1 Pedobacter sp. | reverse complement strand
GGCTATAAGCGGTTTACTACTCGTATTTCAAGGCCTGTACCGGGTTGGCCTTGGCCGATTTGAAGGCTTGGAAACTAATGGTTACCAAGGCAACAAACAGGGTTCCAAATGCAGCAATAGGTACCAGCCACCAGTTAAATTCCGTATGAAATTCGAACTTGGTGAGCCATTTTTCCATGGCGAAATAGCTGATGGGCGTTGCAATGACGATAGCAATCACAATCATTTTCACAAACGATACCGATAAGAGCTGCATCAGGTTAGCCACCGAGGCTCCCAATACCTTGCGTACGCCAAACTCTTTGGTGCGCTGTTCGGCGCTGTAGGCAACCAATCCGAAAAGGCCAAGACAAGAAACAAAAATGGCCAGTCCACCAAAAAGGTTCGACAAAATGCCCAGAGTCTTTTCGCTGTTATACTTATCGGCGTAAAGCGTATTTAAAAAATTGATCTCTACCGGATAAGCAGGATTAATGCGTTTGGTCAGTTGGGTAATGGTATTGATGTTCTGTTCGAGTGTATTGGCTTCGTTCAATCGCATGGTAATGGTTCCTTTGCGTTTTGGATCGTAAAAAACCACCATCGGGTTATTCGATTTATATGGAGAATCCCATACATAATCGTCGAAAACACCAATGATATTGAACTTATCGCCAAATACCGTTACAGTTTTTCCTACCGGATCGGTATAGCCAAAGGTCTTTACTGCCGATGCACTTACCATCACGCCGGCTGTATCAGAAGCGAATTTTTCGGAGAAATCCCTTCCTGCCAACAGCTTAATGCCGTTGGTTTTAATGTAATCGTAGGTGGTTGCCACCTGATTAAACAATTGTGTGTTTTCGGCTTGGGTCATCCCTTCCCATCTGATATCCATAAAATTAGAGCCGTGATGCGAAAGGCTAACCGACGATTGGAACATGCTGGTAACTGCTCCCGATTTTAACAGTTCGGCACGGAGCAATTCGTATTTTGTTTTCAGTTCGCCATCTTGAGGCATCTCTACCAAGGCATTGATGTTAAAACCTACCGGCCTGTTCTTTACATATTGGATCTGGCGGTAAATAACCAAAGTAGAAATGATCAGGATAATGGCGAAACAAAACTGTCCCACCACCAGCACCTGCCTCAGACTGATCTGCAGCAGTCCGCTGTTGCCGATCTTGCGCTTTAATGTTTGTATAGGATTAAAGGCCGACAGGTAAAATGCCGGATAACTGCCAGCAATTAAGCCTGTAGCCAATACAATGGCCAAAATGCCGATCCAGCTGCTCGCATTAAAATAGCCCATGTTCAATTTGATGTTGAGCAATTGGTTAAAGGTTGGCAAAAAGAGCTCCAGCAGGGCAATAGCCACAATAACAGCCACAAAAGCCAATACCATCGATTCGGTGAGGAACTGGGTGATGAGCGACCAGCGGTTGGCGCCAATGGTTTTCTTAATGCCCACTTCTTTGGCCCGTTTTTCCGACTTGGCGGTAGCCATATTCATAAAATTGATGCAGGCGATGAGCAAAATGCCAAACCCCAATCCGGTAAACAGCCAAATCTGCTCGACGTTGCCACCTACGCTCTTGCCATTCTCAAACTTTCCGTACAAGTGCAATTTGCTCAACGGAAATAGAGACTGCGACTGAAAATCGAGGTTGGTATTTTTCTTGATGACTTCTTTTATTTTGCTGTTTACCAAATCCAAATCGGCATTTGGTTTTAGCATAACCAAGGTTACGTAGCTGTAATTTTCCCAGCTGAGGTCCTTAGCGCCAGGATCGATGCTGCCCAATAAAGCCCAAGGCATCAGGTAATCGAATTTGTTGGAACTGTTATCAGGCTGGTCTTTAATTACCGCGGTAACATTCAAATCAATTTTATCCTGAAAGCGAACCGTTTTATTCAACACATCGGTTGTACCAAACAAGATGTTGGCCGTAGTTTCGGTCAGCACCACAGAGTTGGGGTTGTTCAAAGCCGTTTGGGGATTACCGTTAATGAAGTCGAAATCATACATGTGGAAAATATCGGGCTCGGCAAACTTTGAATTGCGCTTAAACGAATTGGTACCATTGGCAATCAAGTTCTTGCGGCCATAATCCAGCCTGGTCATGTATTTTACTTCGGGAATGCCTTGCTTAATGGCAGGGCCAAATGCAGTGGTAGAGCCTTCGAAAGTACCAGAAATGGTGCCGCCCTCACCAGCAATGTTGGTCATGGTGGTGTACACATCGGCAGCGTTTTTCGACTGCTTATCAAAATTCCATTCGTAGGTTACATAGAGCAAGAGCGTGAGGCAAGCGGCCAAGCCAATGGCCAGGCCAACTACATTGATGAAAGAAGCGGTCTTGTTCTTCCATAAATTACGCAAAGCGATTTTAAGATTTAATCGAAACATATCTATTGGTTCATGGGTTCACTTGTTCCATAGTTTTGGACCACGATGGATGGTCTATAGGTTATTCGTACTTTAAGGCATCAACCGGTTTGGCACTGGCGGTTTTGTATGCCTGCAAACTCACCGTTATAATGGTAATGATTATCGAAATCAGCGTAGCGGCTATAAATGGCCAAATGGTAATGCTGGTCCGGTAAGCAAATCCAGCCAGCCAATTGCTCGATAAAATGTAGGCTACCGGAATAGCAATCAGGTTAGCGATGATGATGAGCACCAAAAAGCTCTTGTTCAGCAGCTGCAGAATATCCTTCGTTTCTGCGCCCAATACTTTTCTTACGCCAATTTCCTTTGTCCTTTCCTGAACGGTAAAAGAAGCCAGGGCAAACAAGCCCAATATGGCAATAGACAAGGTAACGTAGGTAAAAATATTAAACAGCTTATCGAGCCTTATATATTGCTCGTAAACCTTGGCAAAACTTTGGTCGAGCCAAGTATATTGGAAAGGAAAAGGCTCAACCGATTCCCAAACATCTTTTATCTCGGCTAAGGTTTGTTGCGCATTTGCGCCTTTTATTTTAAGGATTACGTTATCCGCACGGTTTGTATTTGGACCTTCTACTACAAAGGCTGTAGGCTCTGCCAGGGTTTCCATTCCTTTTTGCACATGGTCTTTGACAACGCCGATGATGGTTCTGCCTTCAATCCATGGGTGACCAACTTCCTTCTGCAGCTGATACTTTTTAACCGCCGATTCGTTGACCACAATGGCTAGGCTATCGGTGGCATATTGGGTAGAAAATGTACGCCCCAGTTGCGCAGGCATACCCATCACTTCAAAATAGTCGAAATCTACCGTAACCATGCTCAGGTTCTGCACACTCTTGCCATTATATTCGCGGCCAATTACCTGCATAGCCTTTAGTCCAGGATAATAGTTTACCCGGCTAACCGCAGCCACCCCCTCTATTTTGGCAAGCCTTTGCTTGATCTGCGCAAAATTTTTCCTGCTCTCTTTATTCCGGATCTTAAACACCATTACGTGATCTTTGTTGAAACCTACATCCTGGTTTTTGATGTAGTTAACCTGTTGCCTGATGATAATGAGCGCTACCATAAACACAGTAGCCACTACAAATTGTACCATGATCAACGATTTGCGCATCCATAGGCTTCCCATGCTTCGCGACAAATTGCCCTTCAGAACTTTTACAGGCTCGTAATTAGACAAGAAAAATGCTACATAACCACCTGACAACAGCACGACCAGCAACATAACCGTACCCAACTGCATGGCAAGCTGCAAAGGATTGCTGTAGCCAAAAAAAGAAAGGTTAAGGTCCATAATATTGTTAAGTACAGGTGTAAACACCTCTACCAATGCAAAAGAAAGCAGCAGGGCCAAGATGCATTGAATAGCCGTATCTGTTAGAAAATAAGTGATCAGGCCGCTTCTTTTGGCTCCCAAAACCTTGCGTACGCCAGTTTCTTTGGCCCGTTTTACCGATTGGGCAATAGAAAGGTTGGTAAAATTGATGCAGGCTATAACCAGTAACAAACCCGAAAACAACAGTAAAAGCGTTAGCGTTTTGGCATTGCCCCGTTTTGCAGGGTCTTGTGCACTGGTCGCTTTCAGGTAAATATCCTTAACCGGCGTGATGTAAATGTGTGCCTTTTTTAACCAGTCTTCCTGCTTCATCACAGGTAATCGGTTAAAGGCTTTATTGATCTTCTCTTCGAAAAGCTTGCCGTCGACGCCTTTTTTCAGAAACAGGTAGGTATAGAAGTTTCCATTGCCCCAGCCATCGCCTGCAGAAGATTTTTTGACGAAGCCATCAAAATCCATGTGCTCTGGCGTATTGGGTTCTTGGTATACCCCACTTACGACGTAACGCTTGTTATTGTTGATGGTAAGGGTCTGTCCAACGGGATTGGCCTTGCCAAAAAACTGTTCGCTGGTTTTGCTGCTCAGCACAATCTGGTCGGCTGTCATCAGCGATTTTGGCGCATCGCCATAAATAAATTTATAAGGAAACAGATCAAACCAGGTGCTGTCAACCCCCATAATGTGATCTACATAAGCTTCGTTCTTGTCTTTGGCTACCAAGCGCTGCCCG
>JBCNPG010000322.1:0-4510 GCA_039593445.1 Pedobacter sp. | reverse complement strand
GATCTGTTTGAGCAGATCTATGGAACCACAATCGTCGTTGCCCATGCCATATTTTACCGGATACGAAAAATCAAGCCACAGCACGTCTATCTTGCCATAATTGCTCAATAGTTCGGTAACCTGGTTGTACATGTACTTGCGATACCTGGCCATATCCTTTCCCTTGTTCAGTACGGCATAAGCACTATCGCTCGGCTTGTCCAGTCTTTGGGGGTGCATTCGGTCGATGGTAAAATCGGGATGGTGCCAGTCAATCAGCGAGTAATAAAAGCCTATTTTAATACCTTCGGCCCTAAAGGCGTCTACAAACTCTTTGACCAGGTCCCTTTTGGCCGGAGTATTCGTGGCCTTGTAGTCGGTAAACTTGCTGTCGAACAAGGTAAAGCCTTCATGGTGCTTGGTGGTTAGTACGGCGTATTTCATGCCCGCCTTTTTGGCCTCCTTGGCCCAAAGCTTGGGCTGGAAAAGATCGGGGTTGAATTGCCGGAAATATTTCTCGTAGTCTTCGTTGGTTAGGCGCTCGGCATTTTTCACCCACTCGTGCCGGGCAGGCAAGGCATATAATCCCCAATGGATAAACATGCCGAAACGGGCGTCGGTCCACCACTCCATTCGTTTGGCTTTGGCGGCCGGGGTCTCGGTGCCTATTCTTTGTTGCGAGAAGGCCGAATGGCTAACGACCAGCGCAAGATAAAGGCATAACAGTGTTTTTGTTTTCATGGTTTTGATGATTTGGTTAGCTTGTACACAAGTATAAACAGAAGCCCGCATTTAAAATTAAGCGCAATTGGCAAAATGATTATGTTTTTGGGTCTAACCTACAGCTGTTCAGGGGCTAAGGACTATGGCTAGGTGGGATTGAATTGGAAAATCTTGACAGGTTTTGGAGCTTTCGCTGTCATTTTGACTTGTTTGATGTTTTGGAACAGGGCTTGATGGGGCTATAGCAAATCAAAAAATTAGAAATTAAATATGACAACAGAAAAAGGAAATATTTCCATACACACGGAGAACATTTTCCCGATCATCAAGAAATTCCTGTATTCGGATAATGAGATCTTTTTAAGGGAATTAGTTTCTAACGCAGTTGATGCGGTTCAAAAAATAAAACGATTGGCAGCCTTGGGCCAGTATAATGGCGAATTGGGCGAACCTCTGGTTGAAGTAAAACTAGACGAGAAGGCCAAGACCATTACCATTAGCGACAATGGTTTGGGTATGACTGCCGAAGAAATCAAAAAATATATCAACCAGGTCGCTTTTTCGGGGGCCAGTGAATTTGTAGAGAAGTTTAAGGATGCCAAAGATGCCAATGAAATTATCGGCAAATTTGGTTTGGGTTTCTACTCGGCCTTTATGGTGGCCGATTTGGTTGAAATCCAAACCTTGTCTTACCAAGAGGGCGCTACAGCTGCCAAATGGACCTGCGATGGCAGCACCGAGTTTGAAATTGCCGATGGCAATCGTACCACCAGAGGTACCGATATCATTTTGCACATCAATAGCGAATCGGAAGAGTTCTTAAGCGAGCACAAGCTACAGGAGATTTTGGATAAATATGCCAAATTCTTGCCAGTGCCAATTAAATTCGGCACCAAAACCATACAAGAAGAAGACGGACAGGACGAAGAAGGCAAAACCAAATACAAATCGGTTGAGGTAGACAACATTGTAAATACCACCAACCCCATCTGGACCAAGGCGCCTGCAGATTTGTCAGACGAAGACTACCTTGATTTTTACAAGCAGCTTTATCCTTTTTCGGAAGAGCCGTTGTTCTGGATCCACCTGAACGTAGACTATCCATTTAACCTAACCGGAGTGCTTTATTTCCCTAAGGTAAAAGACGACTTCGATATGCAGCGCAACAAGATCAAGTTGTTCAGTCGCCAGGTGTTTATTACCGATGAGGTAAAAGACATCGTACCAGAGTTCCTGATGTTGCTGCACGGCGTGATCGACTCGCCAGATATTCCGCTGAACGTTTCGAGAAGCTTCTTGCAGGCCGACAGCAACGTGAAGAAAATCAACAGCTACATTACCAAAAAAGTAGCCGATAAACTGGCTGAGCTGTTTAACAAAGACCGTAAGGCCTACGAAGAAAAATGGAGCAACATTGGTCTTTTTGTAAAGTATGGCATGATCAGCGAAGAGAAATTCTACGAAAAAGCCAAAGACTTCGCCTTGTTGACCAATACGCAAAACGAGAACTTTACCTTGGAAGAATACAAGGAAAAGATCAAGGCCGAACAAACCGATAAAAACGGTTCGTTGGTTTACCTCTACACAACCGACCCTGATAAACAAGACGGCTTTATCCAGGCCGCCAATAAAAAAGGGTATGATGTATTGCTGATGAATTCGCCTATCGATGGCCATTTTGTAAGCAGCTTGGAGCAAAAACTGGAGAAAACCTTGCTTAAACGCGTTGATGCCAGCGTAGCCAATAAACTGATCGAAAAAGACGACTTGTACGAATCGGTATTGAGCGATGAGCAATCGGCCCAGGTTAAATCTATTTTTGAAAAAGCGATTGTAAAACCGGGCTTCAGCGTAGAAGTGGTGGGTTTAAGTCCAGACGATTCGCCGGTAACCATTACCATGGACGAGTTTATGCGCCGCATGAAAGACATGGCCAAAATGGGAGGCGGCATGAGTTTTTATGGCAATATGCCTGATAGCTACAAGGTAGCCATTAACGGAAACCACAAATTGGTTGGCAAGATTTTGGCCTCAACCAATGAAGAAGAGCAAAGCAAATATGCTAAACAGGCGGTAGACTTGGCCCTACTTTCGCAAGGCATGCTAACCGGAGCAGAATTGACAGATTTTGTGAACCGTAGCGTAGAGCTCATCTAATAACGAGATAAGAAAGGGTGTTTTGATCAAAACACCCTTTCGCTTTTAAAGCCCTTTTATGAGAAGAAGACTTCAGTTCGCTCCCATTGCCTTGTTTTTATTTGTTTTTGCCTGCTTAAATGCCTACGTATCCGAGGGATTGAGGCTGGTGGTTCCGTATTCTGTATTGGCTATTTTCTGGCTGTTGGTAGGCGCGGTAACCATTGCTTTGGCAACGTCTATTTTTTACAGCCGTGGGCGAGAGCTGGGAACAGCTTTCAAGATTTCGGCACATGCCTTCTTGGTGCTTTTGGTGAGCGAGTTGTTATTTGCCTTGGTGTTGCTCTTTGGCGATGTTTATCGGTTGTTGGCAGGGGTGGTTCATCTTGTTGGCGGGCAACAGTTTCTGGCGCCACCCAGAAGTCCTTATTGGATAGATTTTGGCTTGGCTATTTTTGGTTTGACCATTTTGATGTTCGTTTACGGAATGTTGCGGGGCAAATACGCCTACCGGGTCATCAACCATACGCTGTATTTTGATGAGCTGCCCAAAGCTTTTGATGGGTTTACCATTACGCAGATTTCGGATGTACATGCGGGGAGCTTTAAAAATCCGGCAGCCGTGCAACGGGGCATCGACCTGATTAAAGCGCAGGATTCCGACTTGTTTGTATTTACCGGCGACCTCGTCAACAACAAGGCCGAGGAAATCAAGCCTTGGATAGGTCATTTTTCGCAAATCAAGGCGCGCTACGGACAGTTCTCGGTATTGGGCAACCACGATTACGGGGATTATGTAAAATGGCCAAGCGAGGAGGCTAAAAGGGCAAATCTGGAGCAGTTGAAGAAATATCATGCCGAGATTGGTTTCCGCTTGCTGCTTGATGAGCATGTAACCTTGCAAAAAGAAGGATCGCACATCATTTTGGCGGGCATAGAAAACTGGGGGCTTGGTTTTGGCGAGCGTGGCGACCTGCAAAAAGCGCTGGCGCAAACTACCGCAACCGAATTTAAGGTGCTGCTTTCGCACGATCCTTCACATTGGGAGCAACAGGTCAAAAACAATCCTTCAAAAATACATTTGACCTTGGCGGGGCATACGCATGGCATGCAGTTTGGCATCGAGGCTTTCGGCATCAAATGGAGTCCGGTTAAATTCCGCTACAGCCATTGGGCCGGCATCAAAGCAGAAAACGGACGCTACCTGAACGTAAACCGTGGCTTTGGGTTTATCGGTTTTTCGGGACGCGTGGGCATTTGGCCAGAGGTAACGGTGATTACCCTTAAAAAAGCCTAAGCCAAAAGATTTCATAAAAAAAATAAAAGACTTGTAGCGTTTGGCACATTCGGGCCGTATGGTTGGTAATGTGTTAATGGCCGTTAACCTATCGTTACAAGTACCTAAAAATTTAATTATGAAATTACTCAATTACAAAGTTATCATTGCCGCTATCGCGCTCTCAGTTGGTTTCGCTTCTTGCTCAAAAATAAAGTCTACGCCTGTACAGCTTTCGGGGCTGAGCCTGATCAACGCGGTACCTTCTGCCGAAAAACTGGATGTCTTTATCGATAATGGCAAAGTAACCAATAACAATTTTGCCTTTTTGGATAAATGGGATTATGGCAACGCCTATTCTGGTAACCGGAAAATCGGTATTAACAAACAAGGAAG
>JBCNPG010000321.1:0-4521 GCA_039593445.1 Pedobacter sp. | reverse complement strand
TTTTACTTTTGGTCGCGAAGACCTTATTCCGTCAATGTTCTTGGCCATTATCAAAGACATGGCGCTCGATTTTCCGGAACAGATCAGCATATTCAAATATTACTTGGAACGCCATATCGAAGTAGATGGCGATCACCATAGCCATTTGGCCTTGGAAATGACAGCCTTGCTTTGTGGAGATGACGAGCAGAAATGGAACGAAGTAGGCATGGCCATCAGCGAGTCATTGCAACAACGTATTCAGCTTTGGAATGAAGTGTACAAAGAAATTTGCAAAACAAAAGCCATTGCGTAAATTGCAGGAGCAAAGCTTTACCACTTATAGCAGTAAAAAGATGTTTTTGAATGCTATTGGCTTGGTATTTGAGGCGCAAAATTGCTTAATGATTAAAAATTATGAAAACATTTATGAATAGAACATCATCCGGTCTGCTGGCGGCAGTCTGTATGGTTGCAGTGTTGGTTTCGTCTTGTAAAAAGAACGATGACCCCGTAGTGGTTACTGGCGATGCCAAGATCAAGGTTGTAAATGCGGTACAGGGCTCCAATGCTCAGGATTTTTATCAAGGGAATACCAAATTGACCACCACGGCCTTGGCTTATGGAGATGCTAGCGATTACTTCACGGTAAAAGCAGGTTCAAGCACCATTTCTTTTAAAGATGCAACTACCGCTACTTTAAAAGCTTCGGCCAATGTAGGCATGAATACCAATGGCTCTTATACTGCTTTTTATTATACCGATGCCTCTGGCGCTGGTCAAATTACAGGCTTTGGCGATGATAATTCAGCTCCGGCATCGGGTAAGGCCAAAGTAAGGTTTATGAACCTGGGCTTGGCCTTCAATAACTCGGTCAATATTATTATTAGCGGAGGGTCGGCTTTGATTAATGGCCTGCAATATGGCAATGTATCGGCTTATAACCTGATAGATGCCAATGTCAATGCCTTAACGGTGTCAATCGTTGGTTCTGGAACCACAACGGTTATTCCGCCTTCCACTTTCCAATCGGGTAAGGTCTATACGGTTTGGTTTGATGCCGCTAATTCAACAACAGCAAACTACCACGTGATTTTACACAACTAATATTCTTTCTTAAAAAAGAAGAAAGCATTGCCATTCCGGTAATGCTTTTTTTATGCCATAGCCATTTAAAATTGTTATTTTTGGTCCTTATCATTTCAAATGGATCAGCAACAATCCTTACAGTTAAGAACGGTAAATGTTACCCGCTATGTAACACCATTGCGAGAGGGCGGTTCTATGCCTGCCATAGCCGAGGCAGACGACGGTTTTTTGTACGTGCTTAAGTTTAGGGGCGCCGGCCAAGGCCACAAAGCACTCATTTCCGAAATTATTGGTGGAGAATTGGCCAGGGCGCTGGGCCTTAAAGTGCCAGAACTTGTTTTTGCCAATCTCGATGAAGCTTTTGGCAGGACCGAGCCCGATGAGGAAATACAAGACCTGCTCAAGGCAAGCGTTGGCCTCAACCTGGCTTTGCATTACCTTTCGGGTGCCATTACCTACGATCCGACTGTGGCTACGATAGCGCCGCTGCTGGCTTCGAAAATTGTGTGGCTCGATTGCCTGTTGACCAATATGGACAGAACCGCACGCAATACCAATATGCTTTTCTGGCACAAGGAGCTTTGGCTTATCGATCATGGCGCATCGCTTTATTTCCACCATTCGTGGCAAAATTGGGAAGAGCAGGCCAAACGTCCGTTTGTTTTGGTCAAAGACCATGTTTTGCTGCCACAGGCCAGTTTGTTGGAGGAGGTTGATGTCGAATTGCGCGAACTGCTGAAGCCCGAACTGATCAACGAAGTGTTAAACCTCATCCCTGATGCCTGGCTTGATGAAAGAGCCTTTGAAAGTAGTCAGGCACAAAGAGAGGCCTACGCTTCATTCTTGAATACCCGAATAGAAAATTCTTCCATCTTTGTAAAAGAAGCACAACATGCAAGAGCTGCACTTATTTGAATATGCCGTTATTCGCGTGGTGCCGAAGGTAGAGCGCGAAGAATTTATAAATGTTGGGATCATTTTGTATTGTGCCAAACAGAAGTTTCTCAAGAGCCTTTTCCACCTGAATCAAGCGCGCCTGAATGCCTTTGCTTGCGAAACAGAGACTGATTTCATTTGGAGCAACTTGCTGGCTATCGAAAAGATCTGCGAGGGTAAGCCGGGTTCGGGCCCGATTGGCCAATTAGACATGGCTTCACGTTTTCGCTGGCTTACAGCTACCCGAAGCACAGTGGTACAAGCCTCTAAGGTGCATCCTGGTTTCTGCATCGATGCACAGGAAACATTGGAGAAATTGCACCAACAATTGGTTTTGTAGCATGTTAGCCAAAGCGAGGAAATATGGACAAGTAATTGGTTACGGCGCTGTATTTGCGTTGCTCATGCTGGTGATACGATGGCTCGAAATCCGTTACATCATCATGGCGCATGCTTTTGAGATCTATGCTGGAGCCATTGCGCTGATTTTTACCTGCCTGGGTATTTGGTTGGCGCTGAAACTGGTTAAACCCAAAATACAGACCCAGGTTATTGAAAAGGAGATTTATAAAACAAGTGCAAGCTTTGTGTTCAACCAAACTGCTTTCGAACATCTGGGCTTGAGCAAACGTGAACTTGAAGTGCTTCAACTGATGGCCAGGGGCACTAGCAACCAGGAAATTGCCGACCAGCTGTTTGTGTCGCTCAATACCATTAAAACCCATGTAAGCCGCTTATTCGAAAAGCTGGAGGTCAAACGCCGTACACAAGCGGTAGAGCTCGCGCAAAAGCTGTCTTTAATACCATAAATACTTTGTTTTTTAATACTAAAGTATGGTTTTTGGCAAAATCACCCGAAAGTATGAAGCCGATTTTCGTCCTATCGATTTACTTTGTCGACAAATAATCCTAACTTTTAAAACAAATTATTCATACGATGAAAAAGAACATTATCGTTTTTGGTCTGCTATCAGGACTGATTGTAAGTGTAACCATGGGCGTTTCTATGGTGCTTTGCTACAACAAAAACAGCTATTCGGGCAATATGGTGTTGGGCTACACCATGATGCTGCTGGCTTTTGCCTTTGTTTTTGTCGGCATCAAGAATTACAGGGATAAATTTAACGGTGGCCTAATCAGCTTTGGCAATGCTTTTAAGATCGGTAGCCTGATTGCCTTAATTGCATCGACAATGTACGTTATCACCTGGCTGATTGTCTATTACAATTTTATCCCCGATTTTATGGAGAAATATTCGGCCCACGTAATCAACCAGGCCAAAGAAGCCAAGGTTTCGCAAGCCGAACTCAATAAGCAGATAGACCAGATGAATTCCTTCAAGGAAATCTATAAAAGCCCTTTAGGTATCATTTTAATGACCTATCTGGAAATCCTGCCATTAGGCTTGGTCGTTGCGCTCATCAGCTCGCTTATTTTGAGGAAAAAGGAAACAAGGCTAGTCGCCTAGCTGGCTTAAAGCTCAAACATTTCGCCTCGTTCGGGTATGGCTACTGGATAACCTTCCTGTTTCAGGGCATCGGCAAAGGCTAACATGCTTTTGGTTTCGCCATGCACCAGAAATACTTTTTTGAGTTGTTGTACAGGTTGTTGTCTCACGGTTTCCATCAAATCGTTATGGTCGCCATGTCCGCTGAGCAGGTCGGTTTGTTTAATGGCCGCATAAACCATGAGGTCGCGGTTGCGCAGGCGCACAATGGGGTCGCCCCGCAGTAACCTGTCGCCCAAAGTTCCTTTGGCACAAAAGCCAATAAACAAGATGGTACAGTAGTAGTTTTGGATGTTGTAGTAGAGGTGGTCTTGAATACGGCCACCTTCCAGCATTCCAGCAGAAGAAATGATGATGCAGGGTTCCAAATAGTTGCTGATCGATTTGCTTTCTTTTTGGTCGTGCGTGTAGGTGAGGTTCTCGAACTCAAACTCGTCGCCTTTTTGCTGGTAGAATGTTTTGGCTTCGTCGCTAACCAATTCATGGTATTTACGGTAAACGTCGGTGGCATAATTGGCCAGCGGACTATCCACAAAAATCTGTACCGGAGGCAATAATCCTTTGCTAAAAATTTGGTTCAGTGTAAATACCAACGATTGGGTACGGCCAATGCTGAAGGCAGGAATAATAAGCCGACCCGGATTCTTGATGCAGGTTTCTGTTATCGTTTCGATCAGCTTTTGCTCAATGGTCGTTCCGGTCGAATGCAAACGCCCGCCATAAGTGGATTCGCAGACCAGGTAATCAACTGGAGGTAGTGGCACCGGATCGGGGAGAACAGGATAGTTTTTGCGACCTATATCGCCGGTAAAGGCAATTTTTTTGGTAATCCCATGTTCAGTGACTTGCAGTACCACCGCCGCTGCGCCAAGCAAGTGGCCAACCGGAATAAAAGTAAGGGCAATGTTGCCATTGATTTGGAAAATTTTGTTGAAGCCAATGGTTACAAAGCGGTCAACGGTTTCCATCACGTGTTTTTGGAGGTAAACCGGCGTGGGTCCGGAACGTTG
>JBCNPG010000320.1:0-4523 GCA_039593445.1 Pedobacter sp. | reverse complement strand
AGAAGGCAAAACCGATGTAATGGCAGGTCAGATCAATAGAGAAATCGTGTTTACGCCGTTTTCGCACGCCATTAAGCATATCGACGCCGAGAAAATAACACCAACCTGGTTAAAGTTGGCAGAAATCCTTTCGCTATAAAAAGGTTAGCCATCGATTAACAGATGAGATGCCTTCAAGTCTGTCAATCGGTGGCCTTTATATTTTGTAGTGGTTGCGCTTTGCAAAAATAAGTCCGGCGCAAGCCCAAACACCTTGCGCTAATCCTCCAGCACAACGGCGGTGCCACTGGCAGTAACCATCAGCATGCTGCCACCGCTCCCCACGGTTTCGTAATCTAAATCAACGCCGATAATGGCATTGGCGCCCATGGCGGCCGCATATTGTTGCATTTCGTTTACGGCAGTGTTTTTGCCCTCGCGCAGCACCTGCTCATAAGAGCCCGAACGGCCGCCAACAATATCGCGGATACCCGCAAACAGATCTTTAAAAATATTGGCGCCAATAATGGTTTCGCCACTGACAAGACCAATGTACTTTACAATTCTCTTGCCTTCAATGGTATTTGTGGTTGTGATTAACATTTTCTTTTAGGTTTTATATTTCGATGCCCAAAGCGCAGAAATGTTACAAAATAGGAGATGGAAAGGAAAGGCTGTGCCTATTGGCGCAAAAAGATTTATGCAAATTGATATGGTTTTGCATCCATACTAAAAATGCAAGCCATGAAACTATTTAGACCTTTTCTTCTCGTTGCGCTACTGGTACTTCCAACTTGGATGTTGGCTCAAATGCCGGTTCTGAAAACAGGCGCCACAACCGAGCAACCGGTTACACTAAAAAAACTGGATATAGCCGTACAGCTGGTGGGCAACATCGCCACCACTACCATGACCATGACCTTTTATAACGGCAGCGACCGCGTTTTAGAGGGGGAGCTTACTTTTCCGATGCCCGAAGGCGTTACGGTTAGCCGTTATGCGCTCGACATCAATGGCAAAATGCGCGAAGCCGTGCCGGTAGAAAAGGCCAAAGCCACCGAGGTTTTCGAAAGCATTGTACGTCGGCGGGTTGATCCGGGCCTGCTTGAAAAGGTGGAAGGGAATAACTTCAGGACAAAGATCTACCCTATTCCGGCAAAAGGCTCAAGGACGATTACCATTGGCTATGAAGAAGAGCTGAGGCTTGGAACAAATAACACCTTGCGCTATCACCTGCCTTTGGCCTATCCTTCAAAAATTGCTGAATTCTCGTTAAATGCAACCATTTTCGAAAGCATAAACAAGCCTGAGTTTGTGGAGCAACCCGACGGCAGCCTCAACATCAAAAACATGGACAATACCTATATCGCTTCGTTGCAAAAAAACGATTTTATTTCGAAAAAGGGCTTGACCATAAACCTGCCTAAAAAAGCAAATCTGCCCGAAGTGCAGCTGCAAAAAGCCAGTAGTGGGTACTATTTCCTGGTTAATGTTTTTCCGAAGGCAACCAGCAGGTCGCACCAATGGAGCAATGAGATCGGGTTGATTTGGGATTGCTCGCTAAGTGGCCTGCAACGCGACCTGAAAAAGGAGCTGGAGCTTTTAGACGGAATCATCAAGCAAAGAAAAAACCTCACCATCCGCTTGGGCTTGCTCAACAATACCTTTAACCAAGCAGGAGCTTTTGCCATTACCAACGGCAATTGGGATCTGCTAAAAGCGCGGCTGAATAAGGTCATTTATGATGGCGGAACAGATTTTAGCCGCATCAGCGCCAAAGTTTTGCCGGCAGGCGAGTACCTGTTTTTTACCGATGGAATTTCGACGTTTGGCAAAAACACGGTTGCGCTCCGTCAACCCGTCCATGTAATCAATTCGAGTTTAAAGGCCGATTACAGCACACAGCAATATATCGCATTGAAAAGCGGGGGCAAGTTTGTTAACCTCAATACCCTAGACGCAAAAGAAGCGCTTGGGCAGCTAAACGAAGACCAGTTGCAATATTTAGGCATCAAGAACAATACTGAGGTAAGGCAAACCTATCCTTCGTTGCCGGTAAATGCCAGCGGACATTTGGCAGTTGCTGGCATATTAAGCGAATACAGCACTAAAATTATCCTGCAATTTGGCTATGGCCGTACGGTTATAAGCGAACAGGAAGTGCGCCTCGACCCCAATACGCAGCCTTTGAGCCGTGTAGAGGTAAGCAGGATTTGGGCGCAGAAGAAAATTGCCGAAATGGATATCCAATACGAAGCCAACAAAGATGAAATCAGTAGCTTGGGCAAACAGTTTGGTATTGTAACAAGGAATACCAGCCTTTTGGTGTTAGAAACCTTAGATGATTACCTGAGGTACGACATTACGCCTCCCGCCGAACTGCGCAAGGCATTTGATTTGGCAACAAAACAAAGAAGGCAGTCGATTTTGGAACGAAGAACTGACCTCATTAACAACGCAATAGCCATGAGCAAAACACTAAAGGAATGGTGGAATACGGATTTCACCAAACCACAAAAAACCGATCAGGTTCGGTTTCCTCAGCCAGTTGTGGTGGTTGAAGAAAGAGCGAATGAAGTTGCGATAAGTCCGCCAAGCGCAACCCGAAACGAAAGGCAAAGAGCAGAGGTGGCACAAGCGTCAGAAGAGATGAGAAATTCCAATAGGCTACAGGAAGTGGTAATCGTGGCGTCGGCCAATACACAGGCCAAAAGAGCGATGACCGCCTCGTCTTCCGCTATAGTTACGCCAACAAATGCACCTTTACAGGGCAAAGTAGCCGGCTTGGAAATCACAAAAAGTAAATCGCAAACAATTGAGCAACAACCTGTCATTACGGTCAAAGAATTTAAAAGCGATAAGGAGTACATGAAATCCTTAAATGGCAAGCCAGAAGAAGCCTACGCTAAATATTTGCTGCTGCGGGAACAATACCTAAACACGCCAACCTTTTACTTTGATGTGGCCAATTGGTTTTATCAGCAGGCAGATAGTGTAAGGGCGCTGAGGGTGCTGAGCAATATGGCAGAACTGGAACTTGAAAATGCCGATTTGTACAAGGTGATGGCCTATAAGCTTAAACAGACCCATAATTATACGGCAGCGCTATTCGTTGCCGAAAAAGTGCTGCAGTGGCGACCAATGGACGCACAAAGCTACCGCGATTACGCCTTGGCGCTGGAAGACGTGGGGCGCTATCAGGAGGCGCTTAATAACTTATACAAGGTGCTTACGCAGAGCTACAACATGCAAACGGCCAGTAGAGACAAAGGCATAGAAGAGATCGTTATTGCCGAAATCAACCACCTGATTACTAGATACGGCAAGCGACTAGATACCAAACAGCTTGATAAAAGATTGATCCAGCCTCTGCCGGTCGACGTTAGGGTGGTGCTGAACTGGAACAAGAACGATACCGACATCGACTTGTGGGTTACAGATCCAGATGGAGAAAAGTGCTATTACAACCATTCGAAAACCGAAATCGGAGGTCGAATAAGCGACGACTTCACCGATGGCTACGGTCCGGAGCAGTTTATGCTTAAAAAAGCCATAAAAGGGAAATACAAAATCGAGGTAAACTATTATGGCGACAGACAGGTTGGCGTAAGCGGCCCAACCACGGTGAGTGCCGAAATCTACATCCGCTATGCCACCGGCAAGGAAGAAAGAAAAATGATGGTACTGCCCCTAGAGGCCAGCAACAAAGGCGGAAACCTGGTTGGAGAATTTAGTTTTTAAGTTGAGGTGAATGGCCAGAGGGTTATTTCTGGCCATTATTAAAAATCGAATGTCTCAAAGTAATGCGCCAAAGAGTATTTACAGGGTTCAGGCTAATAGCCCTATTCTTTGACTGACCTGCTAATGAACGAGTAGCTTGTCCAATACCTGTTGCCAATTGTCTACACGCTCATAGTCTGTAATCAGGAGATTGTGGGGCGAGGTAAATAACAGCGGACGGCCTTTAAAGCCGATAAAATTCTTGATGCGGTCGTCGATCATCACGTCTACATTTACGATCTTATCGCCACAAAAAATAATGTTTCTCCAGCCGATGAACGGAAAATGTTCGTTGAGCCAGTCGAGTTTGTCTTCAAGGGAATTGCGAAACTCCATCGCGGCCGAAACAATATAGACTTCGTGCTGCTCGTGCAGCTTTTTAACGGCTTCCACGCTTCCTTCGATAACGGGCAGGTTTCTAAAAAAACCTTTTTCGTTGATATATTCGAACCATTTGTTGTTGATGTGTTCGGGTACATGATGGTAGATTTCATTGCCGGCAGCTAATTTCAGATCGAGCGGAATGCCGTAGTCGCGGTTGTAGAGTTCTATGAATTTATGGATGGGATCGGCGAGGACTTCGTCCATGTCTATGGCTATCTTCATGCTTCAAAGATGCCTAAAACGCATTAGAGTATTGTTAGCTGAATTTAAAATTTAATAGATCGTGTATGGCGGTTAGCGCAAGACGATTGCTAGCCAGCCTATGGCCATAAGCTATGGATGAGAGACTAATTAACTAAAAGCTTGCTAGTTATTGATAT
>JBCNPG010000032.1:0-11818 GCA_039593445.1 Pedobacter sp. | reverse complement strand
ACCAGCACCTTTTTGTACACCGTTTACAAGGAGATGAAGGCGCTAGTATTGAATTTGACAATGTATTGTTGGTTGATAATGGTGGTAAGATTACAGTAGGCGTTCCTGCGGTAAAAGGTGCATCGGTTACAGCTAAAATCGTGTCTCATTTAAAAGGTGATAAAGTAATCGTTTTCAAAAAGAAACGTAGAAAAGGTTACAAAAAGAAAAATGGTCACCGCCAGTATTTCACCAAAATCCAGATTGAGAATATCACTCTGTAGTTAGTTTTTTTGTTTAATTCTGAGATTGGGCTTCCCAATCTGTAAAAAATATAAAAGAAAATGGCACATAAAAAAGGAGCCGGTAGTTCGAAAAACGGACGTGAGTCGCATAGCAAACGTTTAGGTATCAAAATTTTTGGTGGTCAACAAGCTATCGCTGGTAACATCATCGTTCGTCAACGTGGTACAAAACACCACCCAGACAAAGGTGTAGGTATTGGTAAAGACCATACTTTGTTCGCCTTGGTACCTGGCATCGTATTGTTCAAAAAGAAACGCGACAATAAATCTTATGTTTCTGTACTTCCAGTTGCTGATGATGCTCCAGTAAAAACTGTAGCGCCTAAAAAAGCAGCTAAAGCTACAAAACCAGTTGTTGAAGCCGCTGCTGAAGCACCAGCTAAAAAAGCGCCTGCCGCTAAAAAAGAAGCAGCGCCTAAAGCTGCCAAAGCTCCTGCAAAAAAAGCAGCTAAAGCTGATGACGAAGCTCCTGCAGCTGAGTCTGCTGAATAATATTCATAATACAGCATACACAAAAAAGCCGAACATGATTTGTTCGGCTTTTTTGTTGGACGTTATTTCTGATCTAGGCGCTGCCTTTTTTCAAAAGCAAGCCTAATCTTTTTGGAAGTATGACTTTGATGCACCGCATAATAGAATACTCCACCCGCAAAATAGGCCAAAATATCATAAAAATCAGCAGTGTTGTATGCGGTTAAACGGGGCAGGCAACATTCGAAAACCAGTGACACAAGTAAAGCAATACTTAGGATCTGATAAATTGGATATTTAAAGGTTCCATCTGGTATAAAAATCAGTGAACCCAGTACAAACGGAACATGGATAAGCAAGGGCACAAAAACAAAATCCGTAAGCCAATTATTAATGAGGGGAATGGGTATTCCCAATTTGCGTGTGTAGCTCACCAATACCCACGAACAGCAATAAAATGCCAAATATCTATCGATGATCAATGCTATTAGTGGGCGAAAGATGCTGCGGTTATAACTCCGGCCGTGGCGCATAGCAACAACATTAAAAACATTAACCACCCAATATTTTTTCCAGCTTTTTTTAAGCTCGAGTCGTTGACATCTTCGGGAAAGATCGTCATTCTGATTTTATGTAAATTCCTGAGAAACCAATTTCTGTTTTTGCCAGTGCTCATGCCTAAAATTTAAATATTTTCAAATTTAGAACATTTGTTCTAAATTTAGGCATGAAAACCAAAGAAAAAATATTGAATGCCGCATTGCGGCTTTATAACGAGCAGGGAATCAGGAGCGTTACAACGAGGCACATTGCAACCAGCATTGGCTTGAGCGGTGGCAATTTGCATTATCACTTTAAGCATACCGAAGATATTATCTGTACCTTATTTAATGAACTTGCTTCGGCTTATGACGACCTGATGCTGCAAACGCAACATATTTCGATTAATTTAGCCGCTATAGATGCCTTGGCAGCAATCTCGTTCCAATTGGTGAATAAGTATCGGTTCCTATTCATCAACTTTGTGGAAATAGGAAACTGGATTCCGGAGATTAAGGCCAGCTATGATCAGCTGCTCCAAAAAAGGGAACAACAATTTGTAGACTTTTTCGATGCATTGGCCCATCATGGAGTTTTTAGGGACGATATCCCTGCATCAAATAAACTCGGACTGGTCAAGCAGTTTTTTATTGTTAGCGATTTTTGGCTTTCGCATAATGAGCTTACCCAGCAATATAGAGGGGAAGATGCTTTGAACGATTACAAGAAAACGATTAACTACTTATTGTGGCCTTATATCAAGCGTTTTGAATAGCTAGTTTTCTCTTTCCATGATTTGTTTGACCAATTGCCTGAAATATGCTTTTCTGTTTTCGCGTACAGTAATGCCATCAAGTGCTTGATAAGCTTTTGCCAAATATTTTTCCATTTCTAAATTGGCCAGTTCCTTAACCTGATAATTGTTGTATAGCTGTGTAACGGCTTTTACTTTCATTTCGGTATTTTCGCGACTGCCCAAGAGGATAGCAAGCTCTTCGCGATTTAATAGCTCCTTCGCCGTAAGGTGTAGGAAGGTCTTTTTATTGGAGATGATGTCGCCACCCACTTGCTTTCCAAATTTCTCCGGATCGCCATAAACATCTAAAATATCATCCTGCAGCTGAAAAGCTACGCCTAAATTTTCTCCGAATTGATAAAGTAACTCTGCATTTTGATCATCGGCACCACCTACAATAGCACCCAATTTCATAGCTCCTCCCAATAAAACCGCAGTTTTTAGCCTAATCATCTCCAGGTATTCAGCGATCGCTACATTATCACGAGTTTCAAACTCCATATCTAACTGCTGGCCTTCGCAAACGCCCTGTGCAGTAGCGTTAAAGGTATCGAGTACCGGTTTTAAGACACTGATGTTCACTTTGGAAAGGTGTTTGTTCGATTCGACCATCATCACATCGCCGCTGAGGATGGCATTGTTGTTACCCCATTTTTCATGAACGGTTTGCTTGCCTCTGCGCAATGGGGCATTGTCCATGATGTCGTCGTGCACCAGGGTAAAATTATGGAAGGTTTCTATAGCCAATGCCACATCCAGGGCTTTATCTATTTCGTCGGTAAAAAGTTCGGTAGCCATCAGTACCATTACCGGCCTGATCCTTTTGCCTCCCAGGCTCATGATGTAGCGGATGGGCTCATACAAATCGGCGGGATGTGTTGGGTAAACTATTTTGGGGATAGCGTTTTCTATAATTTCTTGTAATTGTGTTGGGCTGTGCATTAGTTAAGGGTTAGTCATGGTACCGAAAGCTGCTTTGCTTTCCATCATTTTAATAAAAGAATCTTCCAAAGTGGTTTGCTTTACTATGGGGTTGTTGCGCCAAAAGCTAGGGTCGTACTTGATGGATTCGATTACTGTTTTATCTTTGATCCGGCGGTTAAGCGCCTCAAATTGTTGGTCTTTTAAACCGTTGTCTATGTTATATACGGTCAAGAGCGAACTTATGCCTGGATTGATTTCCCTGCCTTTTACGTTGAGGCTGAGGTACATCTTGGTAGAAACGCTTTCCAGTACGGGAATAGGGTGGGCCGCACCGTTAAAAGTTGCGACCGTTGTCACAATAGGCGGGAGCTTGGCCGTGGCATGTGAAAGCCTGATGGGTAGATTGAATACGCTGTTTTCAAGCCTGTAGACATTCGAATCGTCAAGTCCGATGTAATAGGTAGAATTGATATAATACTGGTTGTTCTTGCCCTTTTTGTACCTGCAGGAAACCACGGCAATTTTTTGGTCGGCCTGTTCGATATATTTTTCGATGCTGATTTCGTAATCGGCTAAGGTATTTAGATTGATGAACTTTCCGCCTTTATCTGGAAAAAGATAGCCACTTGCCGAGAAAGTATAATAAGATTGGTTATCGAGCGAAAATGCGGCCTGATCGTTCAGTTGGGCAAAACGGCTTTGCTTGGCCACCCAGCCCTGTACGCGTTTAGGGCTCCATTTTAAATCGTAAAAGAGTTCATAGATCTGGCTGGGCTTGCCATTTATGGTTGTCAGTTGCCGATAAAACGCATTCACATAAGAGTTGTTGTTTTCGTTGGCCGTGGCCTTTTCCAACGCCGCTTTTAAGATGCGCTGGCCCTGGTAGGGGTCGATGGTTACCGTATTCAAGCTGATGCTGGCTGGTTTTAGCCTGACGATGATGGTGCTGTTGCTGCTTTCCTGCAAAACCATATCGCTGGTTAGATAGCTCACGTGGCTGCAGCGCAACTTGGCTGGATAGGCAGGCGCTTTGAGTACGAAATCGCCGTTTTCATTGCTTACAGAGGCATTGTTGGTGCCCAAAATACCTACTGATACAAAGGGAATGCCTGCACCGCTGGCTTCGTCGACTACCCGGCCCTGCAATAGGTTTTGTGCCTGCGCAATAACGACTAAAAAGAGCAATGCCATAAAGATGGTCAGTTTTTTCATAGTTTGCTAAGCTATTGTTGTACCAACGAGAAATCTATTTGCCGTTTAGAAAGATCAACTTTCTTGACTTTGATCTGTACTTCGTCGCCCAATTGGTACTTCTTCTTTTTGCGCTGGCCAACTATGCAGTAGTTCTTTTCGTCGAGCACATAAAAATCGTCGGCAATATCGCGCAGGCGCACCATGCCCTCGCATTTGTTTTCGATGATTTCAACATACATTCCCCATTCGGTAACGCCAGAAATAATACCCATGTAGGTTTTGCCCACGTTTTCTTCGAGGTATTCGGCCTGTTTGTATTTTACCGAGGCTCTTTCGGCATCGGCCGCCCGTTTTTCCATGGCCGATGAATGTACGCTGGCCGCTTCATACTCTTCGGTGTTTGCCGATTTGCCCCCATCGAGGTAGAGCGCCAATAAACGATGCACCATTACATCGGGGTAACGCCTAATGGGCGAGGTAAAATGGGTATAATAATCGAATGCCAGTCCGTAATGGCTTGTTTTTTTTGTGGTGTAAATGGCTTTGGCCATCGAGCGGATCGCCAATTGGGTCAGGATATTCTGCTCTTTCTTGCCCTCCACGTCTTCCATCAGGTAATTGAGCGATTTGGCAATTTCCTTATCGCTTTTCATGTTGATTTTATAGCCAAAACGCGATGCAAAACTGGCGAAACTATTCAGGTTTTCCAGATTTGGCGCATCGTGTACACGATAAACAAAAGTATATTTTTGTTTTCCTTTGCCTTTTTTGGCAATAAACTCGGCCACTTTTCTATTAGCCAGCAGCATGTAATCCTCAATCAGCTTATGGGCATCCTTGCGTTCCTTTACATACACCCCAATCGGTTTGCCGGTTTCGTCGAGCTTGAATTTTACCTCCGTGCTTTCGAAGCTGATGGCGCCATTTTTAAACTTGCGGTCTCTCAGGATATAAGCCAGTTCGTTCAGTTTGAGGATTTCTTCGGCAAAATCGCCGGTTTTGGTTTCGATCACTTCTTGGGCTTCTTCGTAGGTGAAGCGCCTGTCGGAGTGGATTACCGTACGGCCGAACCATTCGCTTTGGATGTTGGCCTGCTCGTCTAATTCAAAAACAGCAGCAAAGCAGAGCTTGTCTTCGTGCGGGCGTAGTGAACATACGCCATTGCTGAGGCGCTCGGGCAGCATCGGAATAACGCGGTCTACCAAATATACCGAGGTAGCGCGTTCGTAGGCCTCCTTGTCGAGCTTGCTTTTGGGCAGCACATAATGCGATACGTCGGCAATGTGGATGCCGATTTCGTAGTTGCCGTTGGATAGTTTTTTAAAGGAAATGGCATCGTCAAAATCCTTTGCATCGATAGGGTCAATGGTGAAGGTGATGGTGTTTCTAAAATCCCTTCTGCCCTTGATTTCAGCTTCGCTCACCTGCTCGGGAATGGCATTGGCTTCGGCCTCCACCTCTGGCGGAAAACTCAAAGGGAAACCATATTGGGCCAATATGGCGTTCATTTCAGTATTGTTCTCGCCCTGTTCGCCCAAAACGTTAATGATTTTTCCGATAGGGTTTTTAGCGCCTTCGGGCCAATCGGTAATGCCTACTTGTACTTTTTGACCGTTTTTGGCTCCGTTCAGGTCGTTTAGGGGCACAAATATGTCGTGCAGCATCTTACGATCGTCGGGGATGACAAAAGCAAAGCGTTCCGATACCTTGGCTACACCGATAAAATCTGTTTTGAAGCGGTTGATGATTTCGACCACTTCGCCTTCGTTTTTACGGCCTGCTTTTTTCTTGAAAACGTAAACCTTTACTTTGTCACCATGCAAGGCATTGCGCAGTTTTCGTGGGGCTACGTAAATATCTTTTTCAAATTCATCGTCGGGCACAATGAAGGCAGAACCGTCGGCGGTCATATCAACAGTGCCTACAACAAATGTTTTGAGGTCTTTTAAGCGGAACTTGCCTCTTTCGGGTTGTGTAAAAAGCCCTTTTTGTACCTGCTCTTTTAATACTTCGAGAATGGTATCGGTAGAAGCAACATCTTTTAGGTTTAGCTTGGCTGCAACTTGCTTATGGTTAAGCGCCACATTTTTGTTTTTTTCGAATATATCGGTAATCAATTGGGTAATAACCTGTTTGATGTGTGCGGATTTGTGTTTTGCCATAGCTTGTATTTGTGTTGTTCCCAATATAGCAAATGTATGCTTAGCTTGGGTTATTTTTGACGAGAAATAACACAGCTATAACAGTAGATCAAAAAGGGAAGTTTAGAATTTTAACTGCAGGTACTTTATTTTTTTGCGTTCGGAAGTATAGCTGATATGTATATCGCAATTCTTGGTTTGAATAATGGCAGGATAGGAATATTCGCCTTTTTCGTGGTTTTCTAAGGTGAGGATGTTCGTCCAGTTAAGGCCGTTTGTTGCAGTAGCCAATTTGAGGACGGAGCGGCCTTCCCACCAATTCTTACCGGCGCTTAAGGGGTTGTAAACCAGCAGTTGCCTGCCGTCTTTAAGGCTTACGGCATCGGATCCCGAATTTGGATTAGCCAAATCGAGGGCTTGGAGCTTTGACCAGGTTTCACCTTGGTCTGTCGACCATGAGCTTACAATTGCATTTTGCCTGCTTCGGCAGAGCAATTGCAAGCGGCCATCGGGATATTGCAAGATAGACGGCTGTATTACACCAAAATCGCCACAATCGATGGCTATCTTTCTCCAGTTGTTCCCGTTTTGGTCTGATTTTTCCAAATGGATGTGCCAGGTCTTTTCATCTGTGCTTTCGGTGCTCGATGGATATAAAATGTCGCCGTTTTTGAGCTGAAGAGGCTTATTCTTAATTGGGCCTAAAAAACCGTCGGGTAGTTTTGTTGCCTTCGACCATGTTTTGCCATCGTCTTTGGAGGTTTTTACTTCGGCCCACCATGCTCTTGGATTTGGCCCCACTTTATAATGGAGAAATAACAGGCCGTTCTCTGCCCTGAATAAAACCGGATTCCAGCAAGCGTAGCGAAGCGTGTCATTTTGTATGCCATCGGCAACGATGTAGGGTTTGCTCCATTTTTTACCCTGTTTAACGGCAACCCAAATAGCCACATCCTTATTGCCTTCGTTGCTGCCGGCAAACCAGGCGCACATGACTTGGTGATTTGATAATTCGACCAAGCTGGAAGCATGGCAGGCCTTGAACGGTGCTTCTTCAAAAATAAAACCGGATTGGATCACTTTTGGCTGTGCTTTAGCCACATTGAGCAAAAGACAAAGCGACAATATGGTATAAGAAATTCTACGCATGTTAACTGGCCAAAGGTGATGGTGTTTTTCCGGGTATGGCATCGATCAGCTTTTGGGTATAGGCAGCCTTGGGATGATTGTAGATTTCCTCCGGAAAGCCTTCTTCTTCGATTTTTCCCTTGTTCATCACAATCATCCGATCTGAAATGTGCTTAACTACGGCCAAATCGTGCGAAATGAAGATGTAAGTCAACCCGAATTCTTGTTGCAATTCGCGCAGAAGATTGAGCACCTGGGCTTGTACCGATACATCGAGTGCCGAAACGGATTCGTCGCAGATGATGAATTTAGGTTGCAGGGCCAGGGCGCGGGCAATAACGATGCGTTGGCGCTGTCCGCCAGAAAATTCGTGTGGATATCGGTCGAAATGCTCGGCTTTGAGGTTTACTTTTTCGAGCAGGCTCAATACATGCGCCTTGCGTTCCTCGTCGTTTTTAAAGAGGCCATGCACCTGCAAAGGTTCCATAATGGAGTTGCCGACGGTTATTTTGGGGTTGAGCGAGGAGTAGGGGTCTTGAAAGATAATTTGAATATCCCTTCGCATCTTCCGAAGCTCGTTTCTGCCCAATTGCCTAAGGTCGGTGCCTTTAAAAAGCAATTTGCCCGAGGTAGGCTCTACCAATCTCAATATGCTCCGGCCCAGCGTAGTTTTGCCACAGCCGGATTCGCCAACCAAACCCAGTGTTTCGCCAGGGTAAACCTTTAAACTGATATCGTCGACAGCCTTTACATAGCTTTTGCTTTTGCCGAACAATCCTTTGTTAATGGGATACCAGGTGCATAGATTTTGCACTTCGAGCAAAGGTTTTTGTTGATATAGCTGTTCGCGCCTCTTTTTGATTTCTTCGGCTGTGTAACTATTGATTTCGAGGAGGTGCTGTAGGGCAACATCTTTGTTTTCGTTTAGGAAATCGGCAACGGTAGGCAGTTTTTTAAGCAGCCGTTGTGGGGAAGGCCTGCAGGCCAGCAAGCCCTTGGTGTAGGGGTGCTGCGGATTTTGGAATAATTCCTTGGCAGGGCCTTGTTCAACGATATCGCCTTTGTACATCACCAAAAGTTCGTCGGCAATTTCGCTGATGACCCCCAAATCGTGCGAAATGAAGATGAGGCCCATGTTGCGTTCGGTTTTGAGGCGAAGCAGGAGATCGAGTATAGTTTTTTGTACGGTTACATCCAGGGCGGTAGTTGGTTCGTCGGCAATGAGCAGTTCGGGGTTGCAACTTAAGGCCATGGCGATCATCACACGCTGTTTTTGTCCACCAGAAAGCTGATGCGGGTAGCTTTCGAAGATTTGTTCAGGCCTCGGCAACTGAACTTCCTTGAAAAGGGCAATGGTCTTTGATTTAGCTGCCTGTTTGTCTATTTTTTGGTGGAGCATGATGGCTTCCTGCACCTGATAGCCACAGGTAAATACCGGATTGAGTGAAGTCATCGGCTCCTGAAAAATCATGGAGATTTTGTTGCCCCTGAAGTTACGGATTTCATTGTCGGAGAGGTTGAGCAAGCTGATGTTTTCGAAATCTATTTCCCCATTGATATGCGTGTTTTTAGGGTCGTGTAGGCGCATGATGGAGAAAGAGGTGACCGATTTGCCGGAACCCGATTCGCCAACGATGCCCAGTACTTTGCCTTTGTCGAGCTTAAAGCTGATCTGGTGTACGGCTTCGGTCCAGGTTTTGTCTTCCTGGCTGTAAAATTCGATGGCGAGTTCTTTAACGTTTAGCATTTATGTTTTTGTAATCCTTGCCTTGATCCATGTTCTACGAACGTTTTGGTGATTATAAATTGATCTGTGCGTTACAGACCAAGGATTTGCATTTATTTTTTCTGAATGATTAGTTCCTGGGAACCTTCTTCTAAGCTATTGTATTCGTCATAATGGAAATGAGCCCCTGTTGGCACCTCTGCTTGGGCTAAAGCAAGTAATTGTTTGGCCAAAGAAATTAAACCGGCCCGGTTAGCGGAAATAACAACCTGATTGCCAATAATTTTATTTTCTATTTCAAAACTATTTTCCCAAGTGCTTTGAAGGCCTTGGTTTGCATTATATTTAGGGATGTCGAGCTTGATTTCCATCTACTTCACTAAGATAATATTTTCGGGCGGAATTATCCCTAAACCTTTAAATCGCAAAAGAATTTGTGCAGTTGTAATAACATCTTTTTCATCCACGGTTTGTGTCCTTCATCTACGATTTGTGGCCCACAAATCGTTATTTGCTTATAATATTTTCATTTGGCTCAAAGTGTAGGTCTGTGAGCCACAGACCATGGTATTCGGTTTTTCATCCACGGTTTGTGTCCCACAAATCGCTTTGTGCTTTTAATCTTTCATTTGGATCGAAGTGTTGGTCTGTGAGCCAAAGACCTTGGTATTTGGTTTTTTCATTCATGGTTTGTGGCCCACAAATCGTTTTGGCTTGTAATCTTTCATTTGGCCAGAAGTGTAGGTCTGTGAGCCACAGACCTTGGTATTTGGTTTTTCATCCACGGTTTGTGGCCCACAAATCGTTTTGGCTTGTAATCTTTTTATTTGGCTCGAAGTATAGGTCTGTGAGCCACAGACCATGGTATTTCGTTTTTTATTCATGGTATGTGGCCCACAAATCGCTTTGTGCTTTTAATCTTTCATTGGATCGAAGTGTTTGTCTGTGAGCCACAGACCTTGGTATTTGTTTACTTCACCAAAGTGATGTTTTCTTCTGGAATTGCCTTCAAGCCTTTAAATCGCAAAAGGATTTGTGCCGTGGTAATGACATCTTTTTGGCAATAGGTAATGATGCGCTGCAGGTCCTTGTCTTTGTAATACACTTCTTTGACCTTGCTTCCGTCGATATCGTCTTTTGGAGTAGGGATATTGAAGATCGTAGCCAAAAGGTTTAAAGACGTATAGTTTTTGTAATCGCCAAATTTCCACAGCTCCATGGTGTCGATATGGTTCACCTCCCAAGGCTTTTTTCCGGCTATCTGCAATTGTGTCGGAATAGCAATGCCATTGATCAGCATCCGGCGGCACAGGTAAGGGAAGTCGAATTCTTTGCCATTGTGCGCGCAAAGCAATTGGTCGGTTCCCTGTTCATTCAGCAGTTTGGCAAAGTCCGTAAGGATTTCGGCTTCGTCATGTCCAGCAAAAGAGCTTAGCCTAAAAAACTGCTGCTTGTTTTGCGCGTGGAAAAAGCCCACGCTGATGCAAATGATTTTGCCAAATTCGGCCCAAATGCCGGCACGGTCGTAAAATTCGGCCGCTGTAAATTCGTCTTTGCGTTGCAATTTGGTTTTGTGTTCCCAAAGCTCTTGCAGAACTGTAGGCATGTCTTCAAAATGCTCGCACTGTGGTACGGTTTCGATATCGATAACGAAAACCTTGTTTAAGTTAACTTCTTTTAACATGAGCGTAAATGTTTTTGATAGGTGATACAAGTTAACAAAAAAAGCCGAAGCTTTGTGCTGTGCAACAGAGACTTAAACAAAAAAATCCTTCTCGGTTGGAGAAGGATTGCTGTATTTTAGGTGTAACCCAGAATTTTGAGTACTTGTTTGCTGTTTTGCTCCTCTCCAAATACCTCAAAGTTGAACGTTTCGTCTCTGTTGCGTCTGATGATCACGTGCTTCGGACTTGGCAGTAGGCAATGGTGTATGCCTCCATAGCCGCTCAATACCTCTTGATAGGCACCTGTATTGAAGAAACCCAAGTATTGCACCTTACGGGTTTTTGGCATGAATACACTGTTCATGTGTGCTTCCTGGTTGTAGTAATCCTGACCGTCGCAGGTAATGCCACCCAAGTTTACGCGCTCGTATTCTGCATCCCAGTTGTTAATGGGCAATAGGATATATTTTTGGTTCAAGGCCCAAACGTCGGGTAGGTTGGTGATGAAAGAACCATCCAGCATCAACCATTTTTCGCGGTCGTTTTGTTGTTTACGGCCCAATACCTTGTACAAAATACCCGAGGCCTCTGCTACGGTATATTTACCAAATTCGGTAATGATATCTGGTTCCATCACTTCGTGCTCAGAGCAGATCTCCTTGATCCGCTTCACGATTTCGTTTACCATGTATTCGTAGTCGAAATCGAATACCAGGCTGTCTTTGAATGGCATGCCGCCACCAATATCAAGCGTATCAAGATCAGGATTGATTTTCTTGAACTTGCAGTACAGGGTTACATATTTCTCCAGTTCATTCCAATAGTATGGCGAATCGGTAATGCCAGAGTTGATGAAGAAATGCAACAGCTTTACCTTAAAGTTAGGGTTGGCAGATATCTTATTGTTATAGAAATCGATTACGTTTTCTAAACGAACGCCCAAACTCGAA